>JAEWQC010000155.1 GCA_023399355.1 Bacillota bacterium
TCCTTCAGGTCCTTGACAAAAGATTTATCGATCTTCAATACATCCAATGGCAGGGATTTAAGATAATTCAGAGAAGAATAACCTGTTCCGAAATCGTCAAGTGCGATTTTGATACCCTTGTCCCGAATTTTTTTCAATATAGTTACAGCATGGTCAAAATTATCAACAAATACACTTTCGGTCATTTCTATTCTCAGATATTCAGGGTTCAATCCGGTTAATGCAAGTATATTTGAAATGGTTTTAAACAATCTGTCATCCTTAAGCTGTACAGGCGAAAGATTCACATAAACGGGAAGCATGCAAAAACCGTCTTCCTGCCATTGTTTGTTCTGCCTGCATACCTGTTGCAGGACCCAGAGACCGATAGGAATAATCAGGCCGGATTCCTCGGCAATCGGTATGAATTCCAACGGCGACACGGTTCCGTATACCGGGCTGTGCCACCTGAGCAAGGCTTCAAGCCCTGAAATCCTGTTGCTTCTCATATCCAGCTGAGGCTGATACACCAGACTGAATTCATCCTTGTCAAGTGCACTCCTGAGATGCTTTTCCATCTCGGTACGTTTTATGATGCCGATATTGATGGATTGTTCATAAAAGCAGCTTTTGTTCTTTCCTTCTTCTTTAGCGCGGTACATTGCCGCATCGGCATTTTTTATAAGATCCTCTGTATTTGATCCATCCGCGGGATATAATGCAACCCCGGCAGAACAGGTTACATGAATCTCCTGTCCATTCACATGCATCACCTTTGTCATATGCCTTTGCATCTTTTGCAATCTGGCTGAGAGCCAATCCCTGTCTTTAATTTCAGGAAACAAAATCAGGAATTCATCTCCGCCAAGTCTCGCGATCAGGGCTTCTTGACCAAAAAAATCGGATATTCTGTTTCCAATCTGCTTAAGTACATCATCCCCAAAATAATGGCCATAAATATCATTGATGCGTTTAAAATTATCGATATCGATATAGGTAACGGCGCATAAGCCCGGATTTTCTATCTTCTGCCTAATTGCAACAGTGGCCTTGTATACGAACATGGATCTGTTGGGTAAATGGGTCAAACTGTCAAAGTAAGCCATCTGCTTCAGTTTCTTTTCTTTTTTCCATTTGTCACTGGCATCTGTAATTGTTCCGGCGGCATACGTAAAAAGGCAGGTCTCCTCGTCTGTGCTTTTAACTGGACTCAGACTGCCCCTCATAAGAACGTGTCTATACTCCCCATTCCTTAATAGGAGTCGGAATTCAATCGACAAATCCCCTTTTGCTCCGTTTAAAAGTTCATTGATTCTGAGCTTTACCTGCTTTCTATCTGTGGGGTAGACCCTGTCAAATAAATCCTGCATGGTAATAATTTCGTTGCTGGTATCGAATCCGGTCATTTCTGAAAATTTATCCGAAAGGTGCAGTTTGCTGCTTCTTATGTCACATACCCATAAGATGTCGTTTGTATCCATGAAAAGTTTTAAAAACGCTTCATCAAAACCAGTTCCGCTAATCTCCTCATTTATCCTTTCCACTTTTTTCTTTCACCCCTCATGCAATCACATGTGATATCATCACTTATTTTTTACTCAATCAGTTCAAGATTCTTCATAACTTCGACAAATTTCTCTATATCGATGGGTTTCCATGCATATGCCTCACAGCCGGCATCATAGGAAGCCATTACCGTCTTTTTGTCATTCAGTGCCGTGGTCATTATCACTTTTACCCTTTCAGCATCAGCAATACATTTTCCCAGTTCTATTTCCCTTATCATCTTCAAGGTTTTAATCCCGTCAAGCTTTGGCATCATAATATCAAGGCATATCAGATCATATGGCTTTTTCTCATTCAAAGCATATAAAAAGGAATCGATCGTTTCCAATCCATCGACAGCTATGTCACATTCCCCATACTTTCCGAGAAATTTCTGTAAAAACTTCCTGCTCACCATATCATCTTCAGCAATAAGTATTCTCATAAAATGCCCCATCCCTTCACTTTAGTTCTATTTGCATCAAACCTATTCTTCTATCGGCAAACTTTGTAAAAATTATTATTTTGATCTCTCCAGGACATACCTGCAAAGAATATCAGATATCTTTCCCAGGGGTACCTGCCGCATAACCGCTCCAATATTCTGGGCTACCATAGGCATCCCATAAACAACACTGGAGTTCTCATCCTGTCCGATGGTATACGCGCCTTTTTTGCGCATATTCAGAAGCCCCTTCGCCCCGTCATTTCCCATCCCTGTGAGAATGATACCCACTGATTCCGATACTGAACCAGATATTGATGCAATTGAATCAAAAAGCACATCTACGGAAGGACAGTGACCATTTACTTTTTCACCTTTATAACACCGTACTGCATATCCGCCCGCAGCACCCTGCACAACTTTCATATGAAAATCACCGGGAGCAACCAGAATTTTACCTTTCTCAATGAGTTCTCCATCTTTGGCTTCCCTGGCCGACATCCGGCAGGTTCTGTCAAGACGTTCTGCATACATACGTGTGAAAACCGGAGGCATATGCTGGACAATCACAATTCCCGGTGTATCCCCGGGCAGTTCACGAACTACCTCGCAAATAGCTTCGGTCCCGCCGGTCGAAGCGCCAATTGCAATAACATTTACCGCAGATTTGGACATCCTGCCTTCCATAAGTCCATTACCGCTTTTACTGCTACGGATGTTTCCGGCTTTTGCCGCAGATCCGATTTTGATCTTTAAAATCAATTCGTCTATAAACTTGCCCAACGAATCCGGGTTTCGCACATCAGGTTTTGCAACAAAATCCACCGCACCTGCATTCAAGGCTTCAAATACGCTATTGTTTACAGCACTGACCACAATAACAGGAATGGGGTATTGGGGTATCAGCTTTTTCAAGAACTCTATCCCGCTCATTTTAGGCATCTCCACATCAAGTGTCAGTACATCCGGCGCAAGTTCAATGATTTTATCCCTTGCTTCATAAGGATCGCCGGCTTTTCCAACCACCTTGATAGAAAGATCCGTTGAAATACCTTTACTCATTGTTTCTCTGAAGAGCAGGGAATCATCTACTATTAGCACTTTTATCATTCTTTTATCCATCCGGTTCCTTATCCCTTTCTATATACTGAAGGAGCCACACATACGTACTTTGATTCGTCCCTGTTGATTGTCTCGGAGCGCCCTATGAAAAGATATCCTCCCGGTTCATTCAGACTATAGAATTTTTCGATTAGATCCTTTTTCGTAGCTGTATCGAAGTAGATCATGACATTCCGACAAAATATCACGTGGAATCTTTTCCTGAATGGAAAAACAGGATCCATAAAGTTTAATCTTCTGAAGATCACTTCATTTCTTATTTTATCAATTAAAATGCTCTTTTCGTCATCCAACTTTCTAAAATAATTACTTTGCCATTTATCCGGCAGATGTTCGACCTGTTCATTCGAATATACCCCTCTGGCTGCAATCTCCAATACCTTTGAAGAAATATCCGTTGCCAGTATCTTTGTGTTCCATGAAGCCTTCTGATTACCAAAAAACTCATCTACGATCATTGCAAGCGTGTAGGGTTCCTCCCCCGATGAACAGCCGGCGCTCCATACGCAAAAATCCCTGTCCGGTATTGAGCTTTTAAAATAGGGCATCAGCTTTTCTTTAAAATAATTAAAGTGCTCGGCTTCACGCATAAAAAAAGTGTGGTTGGTTGTGATTTTATTGACCAGCAGCGAAGCAGCACTGCCGGTCGTATCACTGAGTATGTATTGATAATATTCGTCAAAATTTTTCAGATGATGTTCCTCTAAAATATTTTGCAGTCTGCCTATCAGCATGATCTTTTTCTGACTTCCAAGGTTTATCCCGTAATTCTTTCTAATCAGATCGGCAAGTTGATTAAATTCTTTACTGGAAATGTTCAATTTTTACGACCTCCCAGGAAAATAGAAAGGTTATAAGAATCCGGGTAAATAACCGGCGGTATCGTCCAGAACCCTTCTCATAACCTTCCCCTATAACGATTTAGTACTTTCCGAATTCACTATCCGTCAGGTTTATTTTGAGCCTTGAATTATAGGATGATGGCGCAGCTTCAAGTATTGCCCTGCTTCCGGGATGACCATTCCTCTTTTCCATCAGGTTCTCTATCGCCTTCATTACATCCGGAGACAAATTATCCGTATTTGCCGCTGTTGAACGATTGATCTTTTTCAGTTGAAACTTTGAAACAATCTGATTCAGTGTTTCCGCCTGTCCGGATAATTCTTCGCTGGCTGCAGCGCTCTCCTGTGCTGTCGCAGAATTCGTCTGAACTACTTGTGATACCTGTTCAATTGCCACATTTACCTGTGAAATTGCTGTAGCCTGTTCATTCGAAGCATTTGCAATACCTCCTACGATTTCTGCCGCCTTTGTGATATCATCCACGATCTTATTCAGTGCCTGCGCCGTTTCATTTGCAATTCTGGTGCCCATATCGACTTTCTTTATAGAGCCTTCGATCATCGCAGTTGTTTCCTTTGCGGCATTAGCACTTCTCGCCGCCAGATTTCTCACCTCTTCGGCAACCACTGCAAAACCTTTACCGTGTTGTCCTGCTCTTGCAGCCTCAACAGCGGCATTAAGCGCCAGTATGTTTGTCTGAAATGCAATCTCATCTATTACTTTAATGATTTTTGATATATTGGAGGAAGAATCATTAATTTCAGTCATTGCTTTCAGCATTTCCTGCATTTGTTGATTTCCGGAAACAGCATTGTTTTTTGCCACCAGGGCAAAATCATTTGCCTGATTCGCATTTGTTGCATTTTGTTTCGTCTGCGCTGCAACCTGCGTCATGGATGTCGTTATTTCTTCAATCGAGCTGGCCTGCTCGGTGGAACCCTGGGACAATGCCTGGCCTGACATGGATACCTGATTCGATCCGGTTGCCACCTGTTCCGCCGAGTAATTAATATTACTCATTGCATCATTCAGGTTTTCCGACATTTTTTCAAAAGCCATTGCCAGCATGCCGACCTCATCCTTCGTTTTTATTTCAATATTCACATCCAGATTGCCGTCAGAAATCTTATCAGCCACCTTGACTATTTGACTGATCGGCCTGCTGATGATACTGCTGATGAAAATGCCCAGCAGAACCGCGACAACCATACCTGCAGCGACAATGATGATCATGGTTACCCTGGCA
>JAEWQC010000238.1 GCA_023399355.1 Bacillota bacterium
CGAACCTCCATTGCCAGCCAGGCATGCCATGCCTCCATCTGTCCCGTCCATGCACGAACTGCCCTTACTGTATATTTTGGCATAGCTGCACAAGTCTATGGCCGGAATGCCCCTTCCGGCAGATGATTCCAATTCCTGTGCCGTTTCCGTGCTGGTGCCTCCCTGTTCAGGTTCGTGTGCTATTTCCGCAGCACCGCCGGTTTGCCCCCTTGCCTGTGACGCCTTCTCCCCGCTGCCCTGTCCTTGCACCAGCAGCACTTTTGCGCCGCTGTCGCCGAGCATATACCCGATTCTTTCTTCCGGGTATTCCGGATCTATGGGCAAATACGCCCCTCCCGCTTTCAATATCCCCAGGATACCCGCCACTGTTTCAATACTCCTGTGTGCCATGATGCCTACGATATCGTCCGGTTTTATCCCATAACCTCCTAATTTTTCGGCTATCCTGTCCGATGCCGCATCAAGTTCCCGGTAATTCATCCGTTCATCTCCGGATACCACTGCCGTATTGTCCGGCGTTCTTTCCGCCTGCTCGCGGAACAGCATATCAATGGTCTTGTCCGTGGGATATTGTGCGTGTGTATCGTTATATTCATTAAGGAGCCTGTCCTTTTCTTCTTCTGTAAGTATTTCGATCTCTGACAGTTCAATGCCTGGATTCTCGGTTACCGCTTCGAGCACACGGGAGAAATGGCAGGCAATTTGCTTCATCGTCGCCTGATCATACAGGGATGCCTCGTATTCCACTTTCATCGCAAGCGTTTTTTCCGTTAAGGAAAAGTGGAAGACTACGTCAGTGCCCACATTCGACAGGCTTTTCAGTTCATGCAGCTGCTCCAGCAGCATTACTGTCTTGATATGTGGCCTTGGGAAGCTCTTGCTCTCTTCGAACCCCAACATTCCCGCAAGCGTCTCAAAAGGGAAACCGGAATGTTCATCCGCTTCGGTCACCGAACGCCTGACTTCCATCAGCAGGTCTTTAAAAGTCTTTTTTTCATCCACAGTATTTCTCAACAGGAAAAACCCTCCATCGGCTATGAATTCCCGCTCATTTCGGAACGATGGCATTCCCAGGACGATGTCGTTGCTGCCTGTATACCTGTATAGCACATATTCCATTACAGCTGCAAGGATCATATATATTCCGTAATCCGATTCCCGTGCCATTGAAACAAGCCTGTCCCGAATGTTTCCAGCCCATTCGCATTTCTCCGTCAATGTATAATTTCTGCCAGGGCTGCCTCCTCCCGGTACTGTCGGGAATGCGCTCATGATGATATCGCCCTTCAGCTTGTCCATCCAATACTCATATGCATATTCAAACACGCTTCCTGTCAATCGTCTGTCACTTGAAGCCCTATCAGCACTCATGTTCTTCCTCCAATATTTGTCTTCCCGTCAGTTCACTGCTCTTCCTCAAAATCAAATACGATCTCCCGGCTGATTGCTCTCTCCCGTTTCAAGCAATTCCGTACCGGTTCCATTTCAGCGATTTTCACATATCTGTCCTCCAAAAACGTTTCAATTGCTTTCATATAATTCTCCGCCATTTTTAAAACCGTTTCCCCTCTGAACAGTTGTGTACAATATTCAAAACGGAACCCGATTCCATCCGTGCGTTCATTGACATGTAAGGTGAGATCGAATTTGGAAGTTTTATTATTAATACGGTATGGGGTGAATTTCAGGCCGTCTGCCTGCAAGCTGTCTCCGCCATCCGTATGATAGGAAAACACTACGTCAAACAGCGGATTCCTGTTCAGGCTTCTCTGAAGCTTCAGCTTGTCGACGATATCTTCCAACTGGCAATCCTGATGATCAAAAGCTTCCAATGAACTTTCCTTCACTTCCAACAGAAATTCGGAAAATGTTTTTTGGTTTTCCGGATAATTCCTTAACGGAAGCGTATTGACAAATACTCCGATAATATTCTCCAGATCGGCATGCGGTCTTCCCAATATTGGCGAACCGATAATAATGTCTTCCTGCCCGCTGATTTTGTAAAGAAGGATGTTGAAGGCGGCAAGAAGGATCATGTATAAAGTCGTTCCTGTGTCTTTTGCCAAATGAAGAAGTTTTTCAAAAATAGCTCCCCCGGCACCGAATTCATAAACATCTCCTTCAAAACTGCGAACGGAGGGTCTGGAAAAATCATATGACAAATTCAGGACAGGCAATTTGCCCGATAATTTTCCAATCCAGTATTCTTCCTGCCTTTTAATAATCCCCTCTTCACGCTGCTGATTCTGCCATTGGGCAAAATCCTTATATTGTATCCTCATCTGCGGCAACTCGATACCCTGATATAGCTGAATGAATTCACTGATCAAAATAGCCATTGATCTTTCATCCGATATGATGTGATGGATATCCAGAATAATTACAAATCTATCTTCGCAGATTCTGACCAGGCAGACTCTGAAAAGGGGTGCATTTCCCAGATCAAAAGGGCGTATGAACTCGGCAAACAAATTCGGCAGCGCTTCTTCCTGCGCTTCCATGAAACACATCCTGAAATCTTCTTCTTTGTTGATCTTCTGAACAGGGATGTCGTTTACCAGTTCAAATGAAGTCCTTAAGGCCTCATGCCTCCCGATCAGTTTCCGGAAAACCTCCTCCATTTTATTGCTGTCCGGCCTTCCTTCCACTGCAACGGTTGCGGTCTCATTGTAGGCAGTACTTCCGCTTTCCATCCAACTTGTGAGCAGCAGGCGCTTTTGTGCGGAGGACAGAGGGTAATACTCTTTTTCTTCCACAGCATCTATCTTGTGGTATTCTCCCCCCCTGCGGATGTCGATCAGTTCGGCGAGGCTGCTGACAGTGGGATGGCTAAAGATGTCACCGATCGAAACTTCTGCGCCCGATTCCCTGAATATGCGTGAAACAAGCGTGATTGCTTTCAATGAGCTTCCTCCAAGCTCAAAGAAATTGTCATCTGCACCGATCCGTTCATAGCTGAGCAGTTCCTTCCAAATTTCGCCCAGAAGCTCTTCCGACCTGTTTGATAAGGCTCTGTAGCTCTTTTTGCTTACGGCCTTCCTGGATATCCTGACGACAGGAAGCTTTAAAATCCTGGATGAAGTGTTATTCTCAATTGCTAAAGCTGAACCATTCTGCAAATATTTCCTGATATCCGGAGCATCTGCACAGCGCGAATTTCCCACAACAGCGACCTGCTCCCATACATCGCCTGCCCTGATCGGATGCTGCACAGCCTTCCCGTTCTCCGTGTCCGGAACCTGTACGCTCCCGGTATGGAACGGCTCATCGAATGCCCAGATATGCCCGAGAGCTGCCTGTATCCGGTCCGCTTCCCCGGGAAGCGTTATTGTAAGCACTGAGGGGCATTCCCGCATGACCTGTGCACTTTCCACGGAGTTGACGCCCATATAGATAAAGTTCTCAAGGCTGAGATGCAATTCTTCAGCCATGGATTTGATGTTTTCAGGTGTGGATTGCCGGTTGAATCTCCAGTTTGCCAACTGATTCTTTTGAAGCAGCATATCCGGGTTCTCTGCAAAAACATCCCATACCACTTGCTCATTACTTTGGCTGCACAGCATGATCAACATGCCGGAACGCATTTTTTCAAGCAAAATCTTCTGCAGTAAGTCGGCATTGCTATCGATTACGACACCCAAGGCCTTGCTCCCACCGCATCTTCCGCGCCAGAGCGTATTGTCGCAATCCAGCACCAGCGCCTTATATGGGCGCCTGTCCAAAGCACATATCCCTCTTGCAATCCATGTACCCATTGCAGCATAAAATTCGTCACTGAAAGGAAGATGCCCCTCCCTGTCTTTCTTTGCATCAAAAATTTCATGAACATCATATAGCGTATCCAATCCGGAAAAATCAATTGCTCTGACATGGTTCCCAAAGCTCTGAAGCGTTTGCTTCAACCGCCTGTACATATTATTCAGATAGCCTGTCATGCCCTGGTTCATGGAGAGATGGGTGGAAACAGGGAATATCCCTATAAAACAAGGTGTGGGACTGTTCCAATTCCGCAGCAGGCTCATCAGTCTTTCATAAGTTTCTTCGAGCTTGAGGATTTGTTCTCCCAATTCCGAAGAATCATTCCGGACCCAGTCTTCGAACCTCACCAGGATCATATTGACTCCTTCGTTTGTGGAAACAAGGCTATCCTGATCGAGCAATTGCTGGAAAACCTGATTATATGGTGCAAAACGAACTTCGATATCATAGCCGAATTGCCTGCCCCACCAATGGATATACTCCTCGACGGGTTCTGCAGTAAATGTAGCACTTACTGCCAGGCTGACCTTCCTCAGGCAGTCCGAGTGCAACAGCCGTTTTCCCTCCAGTAAGCGCTGTTCCTCTTCTGTGAATATCCCAAGATTGCCAGGTGTTTGCCCAAAATCCGCAACTGCCTGTTCCAGAAGTTCCGAAAAATGCCTGCCAAACTCCAACATGCTCTCTTTTGTGAACAGAGCGGTGTTATACTCCAGTGTAAAGTCCAGACCGCCATCTTCCTTCAACATCGCATCGACTTTAAAATCCAGCGTCGATGTATTCAAATTCAATTCATATCCGGAAAACCTGAGTTCCCCTGCCTGGATATCATTTACGGCATCAAATTCATTATGGAGAATAAAAACGGTATCGAACAGCGGGTTTCTGGAGGGATCCAATTTCCCTGCCAAAGCCTCCACGATCCTGTCATAAGGGTAATCCTGATTTTCATAGGCTTCCATGATCCGTCTCGCAGCTTTCCCGATATAGGCAGTTAACGCTTCCTCCTCCAGTTCAAACCGGATGGGAATATAGTTGATAAAAACCCCGATTACATTTTCAAGACTTGCATGGTTTCTTCCCGCTACAACCGAGCCAATCGTTATTTCCCGTTGATCCGCGTATTTACCCAATAAGACGGCATACAGCGACAGGAGGACCGCATTCAGCGTGATACCCATTTCTGCAGCAGTCTCCTGTATCCGGCTTACCAGTTTTGCATCCGCTTCAAATCCGACAGTGCTTCCCTGATACCTTTGCCGTTCGGGCCGCTCAAAATCAAGAGGCATATCAAGAATTCCAATTCCTCCTGCAAATTGATCCAACCAGTATTCCTCCTGCTTCTTCATCTCTTCGGATTCCAGCAGCCTGTTATGCCAAACGGCATAATCCCTGTATTGTATTTCCAGCCCGGCGGGCTCCACACCGCCATACAGACTCGTGAATTCCCTGATGAGAATGGCATAGGAGACTCCATCGGCAATGATATGGTGCATTTCGACATACAGGATATGGCTTTGCCCTGTGCTGATCAAGCAAGCCCTCAGCAAAGGCGCAGATGTCAGGTCAAATGGCTTCATAAGGCTGTTTATGACATCCTTCAGGCTGTCTTCATCCGTTTGAATTTCGTCCAGTTTGAATTCCACCTCATCATGAACAATTTGTACCGGCTCCCCGTTGACAAAACGGAACGATGTTCTGAGTACCTCATGACGCGATATCAGTTTGCAGAAAACCTCCTCCATGCGTCCTCTGTCCGGATTTCCATGGATTCTGACAGCAACAGGCATATTATAGCTGGTAACTCCGCTATCTGACTGATGAATGAGAAAGATCCTTTTCTGGGCGGATGACAAGGGATAGTATTCCCTCTGCCCGACAGAGTCGATCTGTTTGCATTTTTTACGTTCCGATGCAGTAATATAAGCAGCCAGCTGCCTAATGGTCGGATATCTGAATATATCCGTCAGAGAAGTTTCCACATGGAACTCCCTGCTGATGCGGGATATAAGAGTGGTTGCCTTCAGGGAATGACCCCCCAGTTCAAAGAAACTGTCATGTATCCCTATTCTCTCAAGTCTGAGCAGTTCTCTCCAAACACATGCCAGCTTCTCTTCCGTTTCATTTCCAGGAGCCTCATATTCAGCCTTTGCAGTTTTTTTGCCGGATGCCTGGTAGACGGGTAATCCAAGCAACATTGCAGCCGTATGGTTCTTCAACGGCAGCAGATGGTTTCTATGCAGCAAGCCGGTATCATCCAATCCATCCACTTGCCATGAATCTTCCGTCACTTCTGTTTTATCATATGCAACTTCCTCCATATACAATTTATAAGGCGCCGGGCCATTATTTTGAAGGAAACCATACTCGGGGGCTGCTTTATCAATCGGCACCACCAGTTCTATTTTCCCTGCGCCTGTCTTGAAAAACAGAATGGAACGGATTCCCTCCCCTGTATTGGGAATGCTGTTTTCCTGCATATATCCCATGTGCCGGAAAAACCGGGCAGGCATGTCGGGGTCACCTGTAACTGTCCGTAGGACACTGGTTTTTATCCTGCTGTCGGATGCAGCGCCGGATACACTTCCGGATCCGGGTGAGATGGCGGGTGCCGTCTCCGAAGCTGCATTCCCACATTCCAGAAGCTCGATCAGCCCAAGATTTTTCACCTGGATGAACATCACCATGCTGCGGCTAAAAAGAACCGCTTCTTTTGCTTCACTGATGATTTCATATTCAATATCGGAGTCACTCAATCCAGCTAAAAACCCTTTCAGGTCTTCGACCCTGTAGCAAAGATGATATGGTATGCCTGTCCCATTCTTCAACATACGGCTTACCGGCGATGCGGCATTCACCGGTGCAACCAGTTCCACCGTATCATGTCCTTGCATTGTGCACATTGACAGGTAAGAATTCTGTAAAGGGTCCCGTACGGTATCTCCACAATGGAACCCCCTTTGGGCAAAGTCCTCTGTGGCCTTCTTAATATCGGCTACGGCTATGGCTATATGATCCAGAGGGTAACCAGTTTTCCTTTTATCTGTTGTCTCTCCCCCATGCTTCTTCCTTTCCTCTTCAAGCTTCCCTACCCGGTACGATGTTTTATACCGGCATTCTATACTGCTGTCACAGGTTGGTATCCTATCCGTTTCGATTTGATAGAGCAAATAGTCCTTCGTCTCTTCAATAGCTTCCCACCCCGCACTATCCAGAAATGCCCGGAAGGGCTTATTCTTAGGCGTAGGATAAAACCTGGCCTGCAGACATTTTACACCTTTTTCGCCGCAATATTTTCCGATGCAGTCCAAAATGGCATTTTCCACACCTCTGCCGAGTATGCGGCAGCTTAACAGGAAGGTATCCAGGAAAACCGTTTCGTCCGTATCCCTTGTGATCACTACACCGGTAAGCCCATAATCTCCGAACCGGTCTTCCACCTCAATCACCCAGCATTTTACGCAGGAGTCTTTGAGCAGCGACTGGATTTCCTCTTCCGTACGGCGGACCGTACTCAAATTGAACTGGTTTGTTCTCTGTGTCAGCTGTGACACCCTTCCGAGTTGCAAGTCTTCCATCTGATACATGCTTATCTTTAGATCAAGACTCCTGATAAATTCCTCAAGAGAGAGTCTGGTATCCTGCAGTTCCTGCCTTCTCTTCTCCGTGACATACATTTCAGTTCTGTTCCTGTCCTCTTCCGTCACACGAAAGACGTCGAATGCCCAGATATGGTCAAGGAATGCAGAAATCCGCCCGGCTTCTTCAGGCAATCTGATCGTAAGGACCGAGGGGCATTCTTTCATTACCTGTGCGCATTCCATCGGGCTGTCATCCATGAAAATGAAACTGTCCAGGCCAAGATTCAATTCCTTTGCCATGGAGTTGATATTTTCCGATTTTGCCTGCCAGTTGATCCTCCAGCTGACGAAGTGCTCTTTTTTCAACAGCATCTGAGGATTCTTTCCGAAAACCTCCCATACATCCTGTTCATTATTTTTACTGCACAAGGCAAGCAGCATTCCTGACCGGGTTTTCTCAATCAGGAAGGTCTGCAGGGCGGCAAAATCACTGTCAACCGTGACTCCCATTGCTCCATCCTCACCGCAAACCCCTTTCCACAGCGTATTGTCACAGTCAAGCACGATTACTTTAAAAGGTGCCCTTCCCCATGCACAAATCCTCCTGGCAATCCAAGTACCCATGGCGGCATAAAATTCGTCACTGAAGGGAAGGTGGCCAACCCTGTCCTTCTCTTCATCAAATAACTCCTGTATTCCATACAATTTGTCCAAACCTGTAAAGTCAATGGGATAGATGTTGTTCGCAAAGCTGTCAAGCGCCTGATTCCATCTCCTGTTCATATTTTTGAGATAGTTGATCATCCCAGTGCTCAATGAGCGTTGGCCGGATATGGGGAATATTCCTGCAAACAAAGGTGTGGAACTGTTCTGACCAGCCTTCAGTATCTCCAGCAGCCTGTCGAAATTTTCTCCGAGCTTCAGGTACAGTTCGCTTTCTTCCGAAGGGTCATTCCTGATCCAGTCCTCGAACCTGACAAGCAGCAGATTGATCCCGCTGTTGACAGCCAACAGGCTTCCGGGATCGAGCAACTGCTGGAATACCTGGTTGTATGGCGCAAAACTGATCCTGGCATCCATGCCGAACTGTCCGCACCACCATGCGACATATTCTTCGATCGGTTCCGAGGTAAATGTTGCGCTGACTGCAAGATTGATAATCTTCTTCCGGCTTCCGTTCAACCGTCTTTTTTCCTCCAGATCATGCTCTTGGGCGACAGTCAATATCTCCAGCTTTCCAACAGCTTGTCCGGGCTCCTTCACCACCTTTTCCAATAACAGAAGAAAGTGCTGCCCGAAATCACGCATGGATTTTTCTTGAAACAGCGAGGTGTTGTATTCCAGTACGCACCTGATCCCGCCGTTTTTATCCTCGTAGGCGTCTATCTTATAATCCAGCTTTGATGTTTTCATATTCAGTTCATGGCTTGTAAAGGTCAGTCCCTCGATCTCAAAGCTGTGTTCTATTTTCAATTCGTTATGAAAAATGAATACGGTATCAAACAGGGGATTCCTTGATCGATCCAGTTTTCCTGCAACATTCCCAACAATCCTCTCGAAAGGCAGGTCCTGGTTCCTGTAGGCATCCGATATGCGATCGCCGGCTGCACCCAGGTATTCATCAAATGTATTCTCATAGTCAATATCCAATTTGACCGGTATGAAATTGACAAACATACCGATTACATTTTCCAGACAGGCATTTCCCCTTCCTGCCGTAAGCGAGCCAACAATAACTTTCTTCTGCTTCCCGTACAGTCCGAGAAGAAGGGCATATGCGCTAAGGAGAACGTTATTGAGAGTCGTTTTATTTCTTGCCGCCACTTCTTTTAAGCCGGCAGTCTTTTCCGCATCTACCGTAAATTCAACAGACGATCCGTTAAAAGTCTGTACCTCGGGTCTTTTGTAATCCAGAGGCATATCCAGCACCGGGATGTCTCCCGCATACTGTTCCAGCCAGAACTGTTCCTGTTTTTTCACTTCATCCGATTCCAGCAGGCTGTTGTGCCAGGCGGCATAATCCTTGTACTGGACCGTCAGTTCAGAAAGCTCCCCGGAGTGATAAAGGATTTTAAATTCCTGCAGCAGGATAGCCTGCGAAACCCCGTCCGCAATGATGTGGTGCATATCGTAAAACAGGATATGCCTGTCTTCGGATAACTTGATCAGACACACTCTGAATAATGGCGCCTTCGCAAGGTCGAACGGTTTTACCAGTCCATCCAGTACTTGGTCGAGTCTGGCATCATCAGATTCCAGATATCCCAATTCAAAGATGAATTCCTCCCGGATGACCTGTACCGGTTCGTCACCGTTGGTATGGAAAGATGTCCTAAGCGCCTCATGCCGGGTAATCAGTTTGCTGAATATGGATTCAAACCGCTTCCTGTCAATTGTTCCCTGAATCATGACAGTAACCGGCATATTATACGAAGTGCCTATATCTCCGAATTGCTCAACTGCAAATATCCCTTTCTGAGCCGCAGAAAGACTATAATAGTCCTGTTTTCCGAGAGGCGGGATCATCGGCTGTGAAGCTTTTCCGGGTACTCCGGCAATATTTTTGCCGCCTGCATCCAAAAAGGATGCAAATTCCTGTATTTCCGGATACTCCAATATATCTGAGACCTTCACCTTCCTTCCGATCTGATTCAGCGTGTTGGCAATTTTTATAGCGATAATGGAATCTCCGCCCAGAGAGTAGAAATCATCGGATACATCCAGTGCCTCAAACCCCAGAGTCTCGCCCCATATCTGCGCAACAAGCATTTCTGTTTCACCATATGTGCCGTTGTTCCGTCCCCCAAGCATTACCTTTCTCCTTGCTGCATAAACTGCAGGCGTCTCTCCGGCTGTCAAACCTTCACCGGCTTTAACCGTTCCATAATCCGCCGTCTTCTCCAGCAGGATATCACGACTGTTTTCAGTTACACCTGCCGTCGGGATGTCAATCCAGCATCTTTTCTTTTCAAAGGGATATCCCGGCAGGCTGATCCTGTGGGGTACGCTGCCATTGTACAGGCTGTTCCAGTCAATATCCGCCCCTTTTACATACAACCCGCACAGTTCCTTCAGTACAGATCTTCTTTCCATATCATTCCCAAGGCTGCCCGTCATCCGGCCTGCAACACTGCCCATCCTTCTGATTTCGGCCTCTGTCACTACAAACGCACCCTTTTCGCTTGTTACACTTTTCCCAACCTTATGCTCACCGTAATAAATGCCTTCTTTCTCACATGTCTGCAATTGACTGTTGATTAGTAAAGATAGCTTTCCGGCCAATTCGTGCAGACTGTCCGACAAGATCGCAAGCCTGAAGTCATAGTGTCCTCTTCCGGTACCTGCGGTAAAGCACATATCGCCGAGAGTTCCATCAATTCCACATTTCAGGCGCTGTAAATAGGCCTCTGTCAACTGTTTCAACGCATCTGTACTTTTTGCAGACAGTACAAATATCTGCACAGTTCCTTCATCAACGATGGGATCGGCCACAGGCGCTTCTTCCAATACAATATGGCAATTGGTGCCGCTTAATCCGAATGCACTTACTCCACACCTTCTTGGTGATATGTCGGCTGTCCAGTCCATAAGTTCACTATTTACATATACGGGGGAATCTTCAAAATCTATATTCCTGTTTGGTTTGCTGAAATGAATAGATGGAGGAATCTGCTTGTTCTTTAATGCCAATACAGCCTTGATCATTCCTGCAAGCCCGGCAGCGCTGTCAAGATGTCCCAGATTTGTTTTGACAGACCCTATGGCACAGAACTGCTTATTGTCGGTATATCTGGCAAATGCACGAGTAATTCCGTCAACTTCAATCGGATCTCCGAGCTTCGTACCCGTCCCGTGTGCTTCTATATAGCGGATGGTTTGAGGATCGATATCCGCATCCCTCCATGCATTTTGAATTACACTTGCCTGTGAAAGCACATTGGGAGCCGTTATTCCCATGGAAGTGCCGTCCTGATTGACGGCGCTTCCCCGGATTACTGCATAAATGTTGTCCTTATCCTTAACGGCCTTTGGCAAAGGCTTTAAAACAACCGCCATAACCCCTTCACCCATGCAAGTCCCATCAGAGTCATCGTCAAAAGCCCTGCATACATAACTCCTGGACTCAATGCCCAGCATATTGTCATCCTCCAGAGGCAGCAAGCTCATTTTGACACTGCCGACAACCGCCATGCCGCAGTCACCGTTTCTGATGGCACAACAGGCAGTATGAATGGCGACAAGTGAAGACGAGCATGCTGTGTCAATCAGGATACTGGGACCCTTTAGATCAAGCACGTAGGATACTCTTCCGGGTATGATTGAAGCCATATTTCCGGGTATGGAGATTCCTATGGAAGAAGGATCGGCATCCGCAATGAACCTCTGATACGCCAGATCGGATACAAATCCGCAGTATACAGCTGTGTTGCTGCCTTTCAATGCCTCTCCCCCATACCCGGCATCTTCGATGGCATTCCATGCGATCTGCAGAAACATCCTTTGATTCGGGTCCATCAGGTTTGCCTCCGCGGGTGAGATATTAAAGAACCTGCAGTCAAACTCATCCAATCTGTCAAGATACGACCCCTTTTTATATCTTATCCCGTCCGTACCTTTTCCTTTAAACCTGAGATAATTATCTGACTCATCCCTTCTTGCAGGAGGTAAGTCGGATATACAGT
Organism: Bacillota bacterium; assembly: GCA_023399355.1. Lineage (GTDB taxonomy): Bacteria > Bacillota > Clostridia > Acetivibrionales > DTU013 > UBA1305. The sequence continues at coordinate 12,020 of JAEWQC010000238.1, forward strand.
CCTTCCCTGCTTTTAAATTTTCCCAGAATTCGTTAATATCAGCTGCCATAGGTAATTTAGCCGAGATTCCAATGATCGCAACTGCTCCGGTATTAGAACGGGCATCACTTACTTCGGCTATATCAGACTCATTTACCCCTTTTGCAAGTTCTTTAATATTGATGTTCAGCATGTTTTTCTCCTATTATTCATATACCATGGATCTAAATGGATACCGGAACTTTATCAGCAGATATGCCGGCTTTTTTGCGGTTTTTATACAGGTAGCGATAGATGACTAATATAACAACTGCTGCAACCACAATAACAGCTGTCAGCACACCATCCCCCAATCCGCTGATCCATCCCCAGATACCCGCTTTCCAGGATATCGCAATGACATATATACTCGCTATTTGAAGTGTAATTGACGAAAAAAGAGAGTTGGTGCAAATATTCGCCATTGAATAGAAAAACGCAGCAACCGCCGCATACAAACCAACGGCAGGATGAATCATGAAGATGTTGATCAACCCATAAACCGCCACCGATAGCAGCATGGCTTTATAAACCGAAACTCCGCCAAGGAACTCACTGTAAATAACCCCCCTGAATATCATTTCCTCCCCTGCGTACATTACCGCCACAATAATCAGGAAAACAGGAAAGCTTCCGATACCGTTGAATTGGTAATCCAAAAACATTCTGTAAATTGGAAGTTTGTCCTGTATAAAACTGGTGTTGACCACACAACTCGTAATACAACCGAGTAATAGTCCTGCCGTCAATACCGCAAAAAAAGATTTTGGCGCCAGCTTGTTCAAGAAAACAGCATCCCACAGGCTTTTCTTCCTGAATTTTAAAATCAGTCCGAATGCAGTCAAAGTAAACACAAATCCAATTAAAGTTACAAGGTCATAATTTCTTTTGAGGAAAGCTCCCGGCAGCAATCCGCTGTTCCACCATAACCAACCTGCAATGTCCGATAATCCATATAAAAGAATCAAATATAGAATTACAAAGCCCGCCATGCTGAGATATTTTTTCATAATCCCCACCCTTCCCAAGGCTTACTTTTTCTTTCCTTCGTTCTCCATGTATTGCACTGTCTCAAAGGCTGCCTTTATGCGGCAGCGCTTTCACCGGCCATTTTTCTTTTAGCGGCTCCATTGAGCAGCACAATAAGTGCAGCGACTGCCAGAATACTGAATATTAGAAGGAACACAGAGCTCTGGGCTGTGAAAATGCCCTTTACAGCAGTTCTGTCGATGATCACAAGGCCGGTGGTACAGAATACCTGCGAAAGGATTGAAGAAAATATTGACCTTCCGATGTAGAAAACAATACCGAATGCAAGCTGGCCTAAAAATGCATAGATGATAACAGAAACAGGGTTCTGGAAATACATCAGTTCTGCGGCATAGAACATTGCCTGAATCACCATCGCGACCGCCAGAGGAAGATTCTTCCTCATTTCATTAAATGCAAGCCCTCTGAAACAAAACTCTTTATAGATGTTGTTAATAATGGCTGTAAACAGCACAAGGAAAACGTTACCGCCAATAATCCAGCTGATGGAACCTGCAATGGGTGCAACACTGTCTTTTATCGCTGCAATGTTTGTGACGGAGTTCGTGACCATTGCCAGTATCAAGCCTATCGCGACACTAAGGAGAGCATTTGACAGGGTGATCTTTTTACAATTTGCAAATTGTAACGGTTTCTCCTTCCTGATATATTTGGCGAGTAAAAACAATGCAACAATCGATATGGGATCTGTAATCATAAACATGGAAGTAGGTGTGATTTTCCTCATTTCATCTATCGGTGCGATACCGGTGATGATTTTAATGACCAAAACATTCAGAACTAATGGTAATACAATATATGCAATAACAAAGGCCGTCATTTTCAAATACTTTTTCATAAACTCATCTCCTAAAATTATATTGGTTTCTTATGCAACCTTCCCGCCGGGGCGCGAAATACCTTGGTAAGCCGGGGTGAGAAAGTTGTATTTTTTACTTCCTGGCGTCTATGCCTTGAAGACTTCCAGCTGCCGCAGATCATCCGCCGTCTTCCCTTCGATGGCGAACAAGCCGCCTGCAGACAGGAAAATACCCCACAGGACAGCTGTAACTGTCACCCACAAAAATCCCGAAGGCATGAATGATGCAAAAGTCCATCCGTGATACACCGCACCGGTATAAAAGAGAAACAACCAAAACATCGTTAGTAATAAGGGCAACAGGCACTTTGCAAGTACCCTTATCCTGTCCTTTCCCGATTTTAACCCGGCAGATAAAATAAAGAACTTCCTCTTATTACGCACCTCTTTGAAAAATTTCCAGATGTTCGCAGCCAATAGCAGGAACGCTATCAAAGCCGCAGTTCTTACCAATACTCTCAGCAAAACAACCTTGGTGCGGAAATCCGGATAATACCCCGTTTCCCATTTTGTCCAAAGACTCACCAAATCCCTGTGCAGATTTTCACCGTTTTCACTATTGGTAAGCACTATCAGACCATCCCCCCTCTCCGGTAAAAATGCGAACTGCGACCGCCATCCTCTGTTTGATCCTCCGTGATAAACCAGCCTCGTACCGTCCGGCAGCTCTTTGATGATATATCCAAAGCCATAATCCTCATCGATGGGCGTGAGCATTAAAGCAAGAGATTCGGGGCTTAAAATTCCGTTTTCTTCACTATTCTTATTTAGTACAGCCAAATTGCCTTCAATAAACCGCGAAAAGTCAGAGACGTTTGTGTATAATCCGGCTGCTGCCTGCTCGGTAAAAAGGTAATTGGGCAAATTACCGCCAAGGGTGCCATATGCTTTGGATAAATTCACCTGGAGTTTCCGATTCCACTCAAATGAGCTGTCTTTCATCCCCAACGGCTTAAGTACCGCCTCTTCCATATATCCTGCAAATGACTTGCCGGTCACTTCCTCAATAATCAATTGGGCAAGCGCATATCCGCCTCCGGAATACTTATATTTGAGCCCGGGTTTTCTTGTCAGGTGAACCCCGCCGGTACCCTTGACTTCACCGGAGAGTGACTGCTCCAGCGTCGGGAGTTTCTGTCCCGGAGGATAACCTGCGTATGAACCTGGTGAGAGTCCTGCGGTATGGCTCAGTATTCTCCTGAGCGTTATGCCGTTATTATCAAAATGGGATTGCGGAAGCTTCCACCGGGTCAGGTATTTCATCACAGGGGTATCCAGATTCAGTTTTCCCTCTTCAACAAGCCGCATGATTCCCCATGCCGTAAACGTCTTGGAATTCGACGCCACTTGAAAAACCGTGTTCTTGTTTATCTTTATCTTTTTTTCCCGATCAGCCCAGCCGTAGCCTTTTAAAAAATCCGTTTTCCCATTTCTGATGATGCCTGCAGCTATCCCCGGAACATTATATTTTTTCATAAGTGCAGGTACCATTTTATCGAGCTTCGACTTGAATTCTTCATAACTGATCTTCGGGTCGACCTTTATTGTTTGAGTTTCAAAAAACCAGTTGACCGCCAGCAGACCTATGCTTACTGCGATAGATATACCCCATAGCAGGGCCTTTCTTTTCATGCTGCCATCACCTCCTGATTATCCTGCTGCTGCAAAAATTCCACATAATACTTGCTTCTGTTTGCAAGTACCCCCAAAACAAGCATCAATACTCCAGAAAAGAAAGTCACATAGGTCCATTTGACACTTTCCAGTAAAATCCCGTATAACCACATGCCAATCGGACTGGATATGTACAGGGATGTTGAAAATACGCCAATAATTCGAGCTCTCATATTATCAGGAATTTTCAACTGGAAATATGTGACCACCGGGATGTTTTGAGCTGTATTCATCGCTCCATACAGGATCAGCAGGATACTGAATATCACAACGATATACCACTTGCTGCCATCTTTAAAAATAGGCAGAACCGGGAATATCCATGCCATGATCAATACTGCCTGGGCTTTGAAAAGAGTGAAAAATTTTCTCATCAGCATTTTATACATCTGCTTTTTTATGGATATCGCCAAAGCGGCAAGAATAACTCCTGTTGCTCCTGCCGCCTGTATGACGGACAACTGGAATCCTGTAACCTTGATCTGGTTGTAGCTCACATAACGCAATACGACAAACATCAGCGGATTATAGATGAAATTGATGACCGCAGCAAATAGGAAGAAGAATGCCAGCACTTTGTATTTTGCAAGGTAAGCAAATGTGATCTTCATATCCGAGAAATAACTGTTCCTGCCTTCTGTACTGCACACTGGTGTAATGTAGACATACACCAGGAATATCTCCGCCAGACCGGCCAGTATTAAAGCAATCCCGTTAAGCAGGAACAGCATGTCCAGGCCTAACGCCTTATATGCGATTGCGCCGAGAATCGGGCCGATAATACTAATAGATGCACTTAACGCTTGCATTGTTGAATTCACCCTTGCCACGTTATCTTTATCTACAAATTCCGGAATGGACGAACTGATAGCAAGATTGAATACCGACTGAACAAGGCTCAGGGATACGGAATAAACTACAAAAAGCAGAATGCTTTGCGGGTTTGCTCTGAATAAAGCCAAAAACAGGAGTACCATTATCCCGCTAAAAATATCCGCAGCGACCATCACCTGTTTTTTATTGCTTCTGTCAATAAATACCGAAGCAAAGAGATTCACCAGCACACCCGGCAGAATGGACAGACTGAAAATCAAGGAGAAGACAGCCGCTGAACCAGTCAGATCAAGTACATACAAGCTCATCCCAAAACCAAAGATTGATGAGCCCAGCCCTGAAGCCGCCCTTCCAAAGCTAAGCAGTATAAAATTTTTCATGAATTTGTTTTGCATTGGGTTTGTTTTTGTTTCTGCCTCTATAACCTGCATTATTTCACCTCACCCCATTTCATTTCTTTCAAGCCAAATCTGTTGCAAAGCCATACTTCCTTATGCACCTGTGCTCCCGCACAACCATGCACACACACATCTGAATTCCAATACTGCTACAGGAGTCGGAGGGAACAGTAGGTTTCCTTAGGCTTCTCTGGGTTTCCTTGGGTTTCCCCCTGGGTTTCTCTAGGTTTCATTAAGTTTCCCTGGGCTTCTCTGGGCTTTCTTAGGCTTCCTTAGGCTTCCCTGGGCTTTCTTTAGGCTTCCCTGGGCTTCCCTGGGCTTTCTTAGGCTTCCCTGGGCTTCCTAGTTCTTCAATGCAACCTGCACCTCAGAATTTTCATGCTGCAACAGGAGTCCGAAAATATCTCTAGCTTCCCCAGTCAAGCAGAGCTGCATGTTTTACAGGAAGCAATTTGTCGTACAGCAGTCTTTCGAGCCGTTTCAATTCCAATACCTCTTTCCTTTTAAAGCCGTATGAGTTAATGCCTTTTTCCAACTGCATCATGGTCTTCCTGAAATCCAGCAGCCTGTAATCATAGCTCCCATTCTCCCCTCTCCTGATCAGGGTATACACGGGCAACACCTTGATACCGGTGATCCTCGTACTTTCCAAGCCTCCGTCCTTTCCACCGGAAAGCTCTATTCGGAGCAGCAGGGCAAGTCTTGAGTTTCTGCTGAAGGCGTTGTATGAAACCAACTCGCCGAGCGAATAGATTATAAAGCCATCCTTCCCGTGCCCGGAATAAGGATCGTAAAAATGGTATTTTTCCATGGGCTGTGCCACATGCGGATGTCCTCCAATAATAATATCCACACCGCACTCCATAATCCGATGACCCATCTTGATGACATTCTCGACAGGGTATGTTTCAAACTCGATACTCCAATGCAGGAGTGCAATAATCACATCCGCTCCTTTGCGGTGCGCGGCTGCAACATGTTCTTCAATGAGAGAAATGTCGGTCCCGGGCTTATTCAAACGAATCACATTCGTCATATATTCCTTGCCGGGAATCGGGTCATACCTGTTCAGACAATAGGTATAAGAGATGAACGCTACCCTAACGCCGTTTTTTTCGATAACAGGTATCTCCGACTGTTCTTCTGAAGTCCGCGAAGTTCCTACATGCATATAGCTTTTTGAATCCAGAAAATCCAGCGTAGCAAGCAAGCCTGCCTCTCCCTGGTCCAGTGAATGATTATTGGCCGTTGAGAAGAAATTAATTCCCGCCCCTCCTCTTGCATACCTCTCAAACATTTCCGGGGTCGTGTTCAGCGCCGGAGCGGTCAGGCATACGGCCGGCAGCTCCTTTACCGGCATCGACGGATCAATGGGTGATTCAAGGTTGGCACATACAATATCTCCCGTCATGTAAAAATTCTCCACATCATCCCATAAATGCTGCGTACTTTCAGGAGAGATCACTTCCGAACAGCTCAAATCTCCGCCTGCTGTAATAATTAGTCTTCCTTCCTTAATGAATGACCCGCGTTCCTCATTAACTGGTCTGTCTTCCTCAATAACTGGCCTGTCTTCCTCAATAACCGGCCTGTCTTCCTCAATAACTGGCCTGTTTCCCCAGACACCTGGCCCGCTTTCAGCATTAACTGGTCTTCCTTCTGTAATAGCTGATCCACCTTCTGTATGGAAAGAGTCTCTTTCCCGAAACTCAAATTCCTGCCGGGCAAAGTATCCCTCGATATCCTTTCCGGCTTCGGCATTCTCAATCTGCCTGACAAGAGCCTTATACGCCCACCATAGCTTTTCGGATAGATCCATCGTCTTAAAATTGTCTTCATAGTCCTGGGAATATCCATACCTGCTTCCTTTAAAAAATCCGATTATATAAAGCAGAGATTTTATCAGTTTTATAAAAAGCTTTGAATCTGATACTCTTTTCATGAAATCAAGCCTCAATTTTCAGCCCGTCCCTGATCAAATTCTTTTTATACAAGAACCTGGCGGATAAAATGGAAAATGCCACACATAACGGTATGGTAACCGATGAAGGAACTGCCGGTATAAAAGCACTCATAAGGATGGCAGCAGTCAACGGTGCAACTGCCAGCTTCCAGTCCTTCAGGAAGTAATAGGCCCCCAGTGCTCCGAAAAGTGCCGGCAATATCTGTTCGAACGCCGGTTTGACCGCCGGATGATTCAACTGCTGTGAAAGGGGAAGAAGCAACAGGACCCCAAGTATCAAAATGACTTCTCCTGCCAGTACAGATCCAGCTATTGCCAGATTGGCCACGATGTCACCTTCCCTGGTGGACGGCTTAACATTGCACGCCTCGATTGCAATTGCAGCGCTCGGTATTTTCATATTGGAAATGTTTCCTGTCAGGTAGGACATGTACATTGCACCGGCACCAAGTATCGGCGAGAATGTCAGCACCTCGACTATGGAAACAGGCAGCATGACTGATGTTATACTTATGAGTCCACCAAGCAGGTTCTTAAAAGGAGGATATATGCCATAAACCAACCATAGAAGCAAAGGCGGTAAAACACTGGCAACAAATCCTGCACTCAGTGTTGCACGCCCCATTCTATGTATGTAATTGTCATAGCTGTCACTGGAACAATTGTTAAAGTTGTCACTGGAACTCTTCATCGGCTTGTCACTCACAAAGATCCTCTCCCTCAATCACAATTTCCACCCAACAAGGGCAGGTAACAAGGTGTCTCAACCCATTTCAAACAAAAAACCCGGAGAAAATAACAGCACATGCCATTGCGCCCAACATACTGAATGTTACGGCAAATTCCTTCAGCCAATCCAGCTTGAACTTGATAATCAGAAGCGCCAATACTGTCATAATGACACCGCCTGCTGCCAGTGTGACAAGGGGCAGCCCTCCCGACGTCACAGGACCGGCGATGAAAATGCTGAAGACCCCGAGAAAAGCTGCATTGATCATTGTATTCTTCCATTTTGAATCAGACCCTGCGATTTTTGAATATTTGCCCTGAAGCTTTCTAAGGAAAAGCACAATGAGAACTACGGCCCACACAGAGCCGAATGTCATAATCCATATGGAGGAAGCGAACACCTGTGAAGTATACCCAATGCCGCCAAGTCCCTCCACCCCCATACTTTTTGCACCGATACCGGCAGCCAGCAGTTCGTATGCCGTAGATCCCATAATGGACTGACGGATCCAGGGAATTGGAATGCCCAGCACCGGAGCCATTGCAATAAGCGCCACAACCGCGGAGACAGCAGGAATGACACTTGTCACTGCTCCCGTCCTTAGCGCCTTGATCATTTGTTCCTTCGTTAATCCGCATCTACGGCCTTCTTTAAAAGAAACCCGAATAAACAGAAACGCCTGCAGTGCAACAAGTAATGTAATAATCATTCCGCAGATATAGAATAATCCGTTGTTAGCAATATGAAGATACTCCCTCATTCCACATTGTCTCCTTCCATATGCCCACTTTTGTACTGTGTTTGTTACGGATGCCGTATTTTGTCGCGGTTTTCCCCGAATGCCAGTGTTCCGCTGCGGTCTACCCCGATTACCTGTACTTTTCCGCGGTTTACCACGGATGCCTGTGTTCTGCCGTGGTTTACCACGGATGCCGCACATTTACTGCAGTCTACCCCAGGAACAACTCCAACAGCTTTATGTACAAGCCGGCAAACTCTTTCATTTTCACCTTGTTCAGCCTTCTTCCGTTGAACCTGCAGAGGCAGCTTGTCCTGCCCGCCTCTTCACCGATTTCGAAGGCAATGTCATATAGTTCAAGAACATCAAAGCTGGGACTGATCATGTCAGACTTATAAAGCAGCGGGACAACTGAGCATCTTTCTTTAGGGATGCTTTTACCTCCTGTATCCTTTATTCGATAGGTATCCGTTTCTGTGATGTTTTTCATGTTTTCGCAAACCTGCTTGAACAAGTCGCTGAATTTATTCACATTCTGTAAATCGATCGGAATGGAATAGATGATGTCCCTTTTCTCAGCCGCCGTTTGAATCGTTAACTGCTCTTTGGTGGAAATCTGACAAAGCAGGTAAGCGTAGACTGAAAGCAGGATATCCGTCCTGCTGAAAAGCATGGTTTCAGTCAGTTCGACCATTTTTGCTTCTATCGACTCATCCAGATTCAGCTTCAGGCTGACCTCTTTATTTGATTTTTCCTCCACCATGAAATACTCCTGAGGCAATTCGACAGTTTTTATCAAGTGCCCGATTTCCATAGTCCCATCAGCATTCTGAATAAAATCGGCAAGCATTGCTACCGTCGGATAGGCAAACAAGTCAGTGATCTTAACCTTTCCAGGGTACAATTGGTCTACTTTGGCATGCATCTTGATCAGCAATATGGAATATCCACCCAGTTCAAAAAATCTGTCGTTGATGCCGACTCTCTCTACGCCAAGGACTTCCTTCCATATTTCCACAAGCCTTTCTTCGATCTCGTTGGTGGGTTCGGCATAATCCCGGCCTGTACCTATCCCGCCTTCAGGCTCGGGAAGCGCTTTTCTGTCCACCTTGCCGTTTGGCGACAGCGGTATGCTCTCAAGCTTTA
>JAEWQC010000300.1 GCA_023399355.1 Bacillota bacterium
TCCATCCCGGAATGCATCCTTTCAAAGTTGGAAGGATGTTGCTTGCCGGGTTGGTTTCCTGCGCCGGTAGCGGCAAATGAGCGAGCCGGAAGATGCTTTGCAGTATAGAAATTCATCCATTCCGGAACCCTTTATTGAAAAGCGTCCCGTAAAATCAAGCAAAAAAAACCTTTTCCCCTCCCCCCTTAAAAACACCCCGCTGCATTCGATAGAAGCGAGCCCTCGTGTTCCTGTGGGTAGCCGCCTCTGCAGTGGCAGGCGCAGGAACCGCCCATCCGGCCTAGCATCCCGGCAAGCCGGGTGATGCTGCCTGCCGGGCTGGTTCCCCTGCGCGGATAGTGGCAAGTGAGGTAGTCGGGAGTATTATGCCGATATTGAAATTCATCTCCTGTTGCCCGTTTATTGAAAATCATCCCGTAAAATCTTGTTGGGCGTGCCGGCATCCGACGGCTGGTATGATCGTGCAAACTGGATTCCATGCACCGTCCACGCCCCTTGGTCCCTTCCGCCTGCCAAACGTAAACCGGCTTACTCCGTGCCGGTTACGGTTTCGGCTGCGGTTTTGCTGTTTCACTAGCATCGCTGCTCGGCCAAACGCTTCGCACGCTTAGAGCCGGAAAATCCAAAAAATTGCCCCCATTCGATTGAAAAAACAGAAAAATATATAAAAGATTGCTGCGTTTTCTGACCGAAAAATCATAACCTCAAAACATCAAGAAATAAGAATTTTATCACTGATATCTCTGTTTTGCGAAAGTACGTGGTATTTGTTATTAATGAAAAATCACTACTTTTTTTGGAATTACTTAAAAACTTTGATATAATATGTCTATATTTTGTTTGTGGTTCAATAATGATGCGATTCAGAAATTACTATATTTAGAATAGATATTATTTTTATAATGGATAGTTGGGAATTAATCGAATGCCGTAAGTGTATGAGGTGATTTAATGTATTCTAATGATGAATTTTTCAATGACATAAATGAGGGATTGCAAATACTCCTTGAAAATCCATATGAATCTAAGGAATTAGCACATGATATTCAACTTCTGTTACTTGATCGAATAATTCAAGTAGAAGATGTAATAAGGAAAAATAACGAAACAGTTAAATCAAATAAGCAAAAAGCAAGAGATAAGCGTATAAATCAAGATGAACGGAAATCGATTAGCTTAGAAACAAAAAGCCTAAATGATGTAAATGAGATACTGAAACAAGACCTAAAAAGGTTAAGAGAAATAGGAGATTCAATTGCCTTTGCATATTTTAACAAACATGATCTAAAGACCTTATGTTGGAAAGAATCAGCAGGATTTATTGGAGGAAAGGACGGATTAAAAAAAGAACTGGAGGAATTTGAAAAGTTCTTCAAACAAGGTGAATTTGCAATTCTAAATGATATAACTAATTCACTCCGATTTGGAGATATTACTGTGGAAAAAGATGGAAAGCCTCACTTTCTTGAAATTAAGTCAAGCATTCATTCAGATGCAAGAATCCAAAGGCAAGAAAAGAATCTTAAAGAAAGGATTGAGTTCTTAAACAATGATTATGTAGAAAACCTTTTTGGAAGTAGTATGAATTTTAAAAGAATTTATTCAAGTAACCCTGAGAAAAATTGCATTGATAGAGCTAGAGATTTGATCGATAAGGCTATAAAGACTGGTTATGTTATTGATAAGATTGAAGAAGGATTGACTTATATATTCATGTACAAAGAAGAAAAATTTGAGTTCTTAAAAAAACTGTATAAAAATATGAACGACCCCCAAATTATATATGTAAACAGCATGAAGAGTATTGTGGAGAACTATGTACCTTTCCCCAAATTAATTAATAATCCATATGCTTTGATGGAGTTCTATAATGGTAATTTAATTTTGACAGTTGCTATTGAGACGGGTATTGTTAGAAGTAAACTGGAGAGTTTGGGATATGAATTGAGTTCAATCGATGAAAAAGGATGGACGGTAAAATTTAATAATAACGGCATAGAGCAAACTGTTTTAGTTTCAACCTTTCATATTAATAGGATTGGTCGAGAATTTGTTAGTCTTGAATGGATTATTATGGGTATTCATGAAGTTATAGAAGAGGCTAAACGTATGAAGAATATAACAACCATATAAAAAATACTTTTGGCAGTTATACAGTAGAAGTCTTCAAAGTAATTTAAGCCAACTTGTATTTTTGGGGAAGGAGTTAATTATAAGCAAATTTAAAATTATTGGTAAAAAGATATATAATTTAATATAAGTGAAATATTCATTCAGGAAGGACTTCCCTTGCGGTCCATGGTTGAACCACCAGCCAAACTCAGCGAAGCAATTGAAGGAGGGATGTCTCATGATACTTATGGGCATTAAAGATTTAATAAAGAGAGTTAGATTTACAGGTATTACAGTCAACATAGGCTTTATTGGATTGAAATTCGCTGGGGGTTCTTCCTGAATGAATATGCAATAATATTAATAAAATTATAGAATCTAAGAGGTATGAATTCGTAAAATAAGTTTATCATTATCCATAAAACGGACAATCTGAGAACCAAGATAAGAAAGTGTGTAATATTTAGTTTGAAACATAACATAGGGAGTACAAAATGAGTGATATAACTATTAATCAGCATTATATTCCACAATGCATGCTTGTAAAATTTAGTAATGAAAAAGAACAGGTTTATGAGTGTTTAGTGAATAGAGAAAAAATTTATATCACGAACATTAAGAATTCAATGGTGGGTAGATATACTTATGAACATCCATATTTTGAAACAAATCGTATAGAAAAATGGTTTAGTAGGATTGAAGATTACACAGGGCCAGCTATTAACCGAATATTATTGACCATCGAGAATCATGAAACAGAGAATACTGAATTTATGTTGATTAGAAATTTAGTAAATACATATTTAACTACTTTTATTATTTTTTATTATAGAAGTGGTGCCCTCTTATATGAGTATTCATTTGGTCGGAAAAACAAAGATGACCGTATTTTAATTATGACAAAAAAGCTAATGAACTCAAAATATATCAGATCGTTATGTAAAACTATTGTTCAAAACTATAATTTTGCAATTATAAAAAGTGATCAAGGTACATTTCTCATGAGTGATCAATTTCTATCAACTGCAGCATTAAGTATAAAAAATAGATTTTTTCAAATAAGCAATAGGCATATGGGATTAAAGGATACAATAATTTTAATACCAATTTCAAAGAATTACTATGCTGTATACTATCATGGTAATATTCCTAATTATATCCATAAAAATAAACTTAATACTCTTGATAAGTATCAAGTTAGTGATATTAATAGAATTATTATTAATAATGCATATGATAAATGCATTTCATATAGTAAAGAAGGATTAGAAGATGCATTAAAAAAATATGAATATGAGTCTCCTTCTGAGATTATGGCAGGTTCTGATAATGGTCCACATTTCGGAGTTACTTTAAAGAAAGAAATATTTTTTTATTATCGAGATCAAAAGGCATGGGAACTAATAACATTTCTTAACAAATGGGATATATACTACAATGTAGGTAGAAATGATAAATGCCCATGTGGCAGTAATGAAAAGTATAAAAAATGCTGTTTAGGTGCTTTAGAAGTTGCTCAAAAGATTATTGCACCATTTGCCGCTAAACAGGCTTATCCTTTTGCTTCAATTAATATGGCAGTAGATGCTATTTCCATTAATGCTACAATTGAAATGCCTATTGAGGAATGGTAAATGTCAGCATCATAGTAACTGCACATTGGATTATCTATAACATGTGAAAAGGGACAGGTTCCAGCTAGACTAATAATTGGAAGTTAAGAATATTTGTTGTTATAGCAATTAGGGGAAGTCAAGCGATTTACATTAACGAATATTTGTATAAAGGAGAGATTAAAGATGCTCATTGACAAGCTTATCGAGCTATGTGATGAAAATTATACTGAGTACGGTGATACATGTGGCTGCATAAAGTGTAATCATCCGTTCGGTCAATGTAGCGGAAATTGTCGGAATTGTTTATATCAGATACATTATCCCGGTCGCTTTGCAGATCAAACAATCAAAAAAGTATATGACTGTACTAAGATGCTGTACCATTACGTCTGTCAGTACTCTTATATTTACTCGTCCGAAATATTGTATGCATTCAGCGAACATAAAGATTTTTTATCCAGTTATGATAAATTCCATCTTATGTCTATTGCTTGCGGTGCATGCCCCGATCTTATCGCATTAGAGGAATTTTGCAGAAGAAATGATCTGGAAACACCAATTTCCTATAGGGGATATGACATTAATCCTCTATGGAATCCCATACATGCGTTTGTACGACAATATTGTGACTTTCACAATATCAAAAGAAGCTTTTTTGAAAAAGATGTAATTACTTATTTTAAAAAGTATTATGTAAATGGTACGAATATTATCGTAATAAGTTATTTGTTATCATATCTTTACAACACAAATCAAACTTATCAAATTGACTTGCTATTTGAAAGTATAGCAGATAATGTAATATTGAGAAAAGACGTTGGTGACAAAATGCTTATTATTATTAATGATGTAAATAGTAATAGAAGAGGCAGAGACTATTTTGCACATCTACCGAGAATACTCCGGAGAAAGGGGCTGTCGGTTAACAGTGTATTTAAGCATTTTAATATATCCGGTTTGAATTTTTATCAACGGATTGGAAGTGCATATTGGAGCAAAAAGTGTCTGTTTCCAATAGACGAAAATATTACGATGCGATATCATATTGATAACACTGATTGTCGCAGTGTTCAGCTAATAATGGAGGTGATGTAAGTGATTATAAGTGCAAGCAGACGTACAGATATACCAACATACTACTCTGATTGGTTTTTTCAGCGAATCAAAGAAAGTTATGTTTTTGTCCGTAATCCAATGAATATACATCAGGTGAGTAAAATATGCCTTTCTCCTGAAGTTGTGGATGGAATAGTATTCTGGACTAAGAATCCAATCCCAATGATAGAGCGACTCGATGAAATAAGTCAGTATCCATATTATTTTCAATTTACCCTTAATGCGTATGGTAAAGATGTCGAACCGAATGTTCCATCAAAAAATGAAGTCATTATACCAGCTTTTCAAAAATTATCCCAAAAAATTGGGAGAAACCGAGTGGTTTGGAGGTACGATCCAATTTTCATAAATGAAAAGTATACGATGGAATACCACTGCAAATATTTTGAATCGCTGGCAAGCAAGCTTCATATGTTTACAGAAAGATGTACGATTAGCTTTATTGACTACTATCGTAATACTGAAAGGAATATGAAACCTCTTGATTTAATTAGTATCTCTATTCAGCAAAAGGTTGAATTGATGGAGAGATTTTCATCTATTGCTACTCGCTATGGTTTGCCACTGGACACTTGTGCCGAGGCAATTGATCTTCAAAAGTTTGGAATTATGCATGCGAATTGCATAGACAAAGAGCGTCTGGAGAAAATCGGCGGGTATACCTTGAATGTTGAGAAAGATAAAAATCAACGAATGGAATGCGCCTGCATTTCTAGTATTGATATCGGAATGTACAATACTTGTAAAAATGGTTGTCTATATTGTTACGCAAATTACAGTAATAAGATAGTGCAGAACAACTGTGGTCAACACAGGAGTGATTCCCCGTTAATTTGTGGTGAAATCATAGAAGGCGATATACTAAGAGAACGAGAAGTGAAGTCATGCAAAAATTGTCAAGTGAGTTTGCTTCAAGACCAATAAACGTTAGGAGATCCAAATAGAGCGTGCTGTAAACTACCCATATTATTTTCTTAAATTGCGCCTGTGGCATAATGAGCATCCCATTGCGTACCGTATCTTCAGAAACGCTAAACTTCCCGTTATCCATATACTGGAATTGGTATGTCATACTTCTGATATGGCTAGTAAGGAGAAACTGAAGTGAGTATACTATCATCTTCTATGTAATTGCAGAAAAAAGCTGATATAAAAAGCAAATACATGGATAGTAATTGTTTTTTATCAACTAAAAGAAAGAGTATTTTGGAGAAAGGTGATTTTCAATTATGTTTTTATCTATATTTTTTAAAGGATATAAAAGTTTTCGTCATGATAAAATTGCTAAGCTCAGTGATCTAGCACGTGTAAATGTGATTATAGGTAAAAACAATAGTGGCAAGACAAGTGTTTTGGATATTGTAAATGCAGTATATGACACTGAATATTTTTCAAATAACAAAGACAAATTTCATGAGAATTTGGAAGCCACATTTCTTCTACAGGCCGACCATTTTGCGCCTTTTGGGGCGTATTCACGCATTGGTAATATTTATAATCCCATTGAATATGTTTCAAAACGTTTTGCGGGAAAACCTTTGAGAGTAGTAATAAATAGTAAAAAAGAATCATTCCATAATTTTTATGAGTGGTTGTATTCATACTCTACTGCACAAGATAATGCAGAATTTAATATTGATGAAAAAGGAAATAGAACCAACTTCGAAGAATGCTGGAACAGAGTTGCTGGTGATTTTGCGGCCCAAAACAAAGATTTCTTATTTCGTAGATTATCTGCAGAAACAAATATAGTTCCCGAGGCAGAAAACCAAACTGAAAACTTAGAAATTGATGGCAGTGGTGCAAGTAACTTAATTCGGAAATTCATCACTTTCAGTGATTACGATGAAACTTTAATAGAATCTATTTTACTTCATTCTTTAAACAAAATTATGTATCCAGAAGCAACATTTGATAGTATTAAAGTTCAGCAAATTGAAAAAAATGATACAATTCTTTGGGAGGTTTTCTTACAGGAAAAAGGGTGTGCTCGTTTTGCATTGTCTCAATCAGGGAGCGGACTGAAAACCATCATACTATTGTTACTAAACTTGCTTGTAATTCCTAAAACTAAAAAATATGAAGGAAAAAGAATCGTATTTGGTTTTGAGGAACTTGAGAATAATTTGCACCCATCATTGCAACGAAGGTTGTTTGAATATATATATGATTATGCTTTGACGAACGATGTATATGTTTTTTTGACAACGCATTCTCATATTGCTATCAATACATTTTATGGTAAAGATGAGGCGCAGATATTTCACGTCTCTAAATTAAACAATGTATCATCCCTGAAAAAAATCGATAATTATTTAGATAAAGTAAATATTCTGGATGATTTAGAAGTCCACGCAAGTGATTTGCTTCAATCAAATGGGATAATATGGGTTGAAGGTCCATCAGATAGAATATATATTAAAAGATGGCTTGAAGTGCTGTGCAATTGCAAGTATGAAGAGGGAAGACATTATCAATTTTTGTATTATGGTGGAAGATTGTTATCTCATTATTCAGCAGAAGAAACATCGGAATTAATTGGGGTATTAACGACAAATCGTAATGCTGCAATTGTTATTGACAGTGACAAAAAAAGTCAACAAGTATCAATTAATAGCACAAAAAAAAGAATAGTTGAAGAATTTGAAAAATACAGGATGTTAGCATGGATATCTAAGGGAAAAGAAATTGAAAATTATTTATCACCTAATGCTATAGCTCTTGCAGTTGAGAAAACAGTTTTAAAACAGTGCAACCAGTACCAATTATTCCCTGATTATATAAAGCCATATTACTCAAACTTTCAAAGTAATAAAGTAGCGTTTGCAAATGCAGTTAAAAAATTCATTACTATTGAGAATTCATTGGCTATATTGGATTTGGAAAAACAAATTAAAAAATTGTATGAGCAAATACAACGCTGGAATAACTAATTTAGAGCTAAATAATAATTAAGTAAATAAATTTCACAAACTAGCGTTTCCATTATCCATGAAATGAGTAGGATAAAAGATATTTCTACTTTTTGCTTTGTTGGCTTAGGCTTTCCGGTCAGTCAAGCCGCAGCAATGTTTTATAATATAACTTTTTAGTTTTTCATATCGAAAGGGGTAATTTTTGGGATTATTCCGGCCCCAAGCGCGCAAGCTGCTTGCCAGTTAAAGCAGCGCTGCTATCGAAACGTAAAAGCCAGCCGTCGGACCTGTAATCGACACGAAGTAATCAGTTTACTGATCGGCAGTTGGATAGAAACCAGGGCGTGATGACGGTTGCATGAAACCATGTCGCCAGTCATGCCAACCGTTGGATGTCGGGCTGGGACACAGGTTTATCGGGACATTCAGGGCATCCCCCGCGCTGTTCCGGTGAAACGGCAAGCCGGGGCCAGCCGCAAAGTTCAGGTTCCTGGGTTTGCAGGCTGGCAATGGCTTGCGGTGTTTCGCCTGCAGCACTGCCACGCCAAAGACTTTTACGGGACAGTTTTCAATAAAGACTACAGGGGACGAATTTCAATATTACAGAAAGGCTTCCGGCTCATTACCTGACACTACTTGCGCAGGGAACACGCTCAACAGGCTGCATCATTTCCAACTTATCAGGATGCATGCCTGTATGGGCGGTTCCTGCGCTTGCCACTTTCGAAGACGGCTGCACATGGGAGCACGGAGGATCGCTGCGAACGAATGCAGCGGGGCTTAAAACCAAGGGGGGGGCAGGGTAAGGCTTCTTGCCCTTGTATTTTATGGGTTTTGGTTTTCTGGTCGTAAGCCCGCTGCAATGATTTTTGCATATGTTCTTCTGGCTTTTTTGTCAGAGGTTTGCAAATTTATTAAGGAGGTTGCTATGATACTTGATTGTGAAAGTGTTGAAAAGACATATGAGTCACTTGAAAGAATACTCGGAATATGTCGGGAGACATTGTGTGAAAAATTGAATAATTACACCATTAAGCCTGAAATTGTACAAACAGGTAAAACTCAAGATGAATTATTGTATAGTCAAATAATCGATCCGTTAGCAACCATTCCACATACTGATTCATGGGCGACTGTTTTCTTTCACATGAGTCGAGTACTTGATGTTCATTCACTAAAGAATGGAATTATGCCATTAAGTCAAGTATTAACTCAACTAGAAAGCGACATAAAAAACTTTATAAAAACTCTCGATATTAAAAAGCTGCCTAACAAGGTTAGGAATACGAATTCTTATAATTCTGTATGCCATAGGATGAGTAATCATTATCTTGATGGCCCATATGCGATACTTATTAAGGAAATGTGTACTTCTAAAGAAAATAGGCATTTTTTAGATGTACCAGAAACAATCAATGATATTCTTTCGGTGTATGAGCACAAGTATCAAAAGAATATTATTGATGAATACAGAAGATCAACACGACCATGTATTGTTAAATTCATAAACAATGGTATTAAGGAAAAAAGTATAAAGACTGCTCTCTATTACTTGTACTGTAAAGAGCATCACTTACCACTTGCTGAAAGAGCTGACCAAGGATTTGATGGTTGTGGCCAGGGTGTATCAAAGGAACAGATATTGAATATAGAAATGATTTGAGTAATGTAATATGTAATACCTTGGCCTAATGCAGCTTTCAAGCAAAGGGTGCGCTTATGGAAACGAGAGCCATACACAATAACACTGTCTTAAAGAGTGGCCAGCAGCTAAATGGGAAGGCTCTGCTGACCCGGCTAAAGGAGCGATTTCAAAATGGTAGGAATACTTACAGCTCGCTGCCTGCCACTTCCAGCGCAGTAAACCTGCCCGGCAGGCGCATCAATACAAACTTGCAAGGATGCTGCCTGTATGGGCGGTTCCTGCGCCTGCCACTTGCAGAGACCGCTGCACATAGGAACGTGGGGGACGCTGCGGACGAAAGCAGCGGGGTTTAAAGCCAAGGGGGGGCAGGATAAGGCTTTTTTCTTTATGTTTTATGGGCTTCGGATTCTCCGGTCAGTAAGCCGCCATTATACTTTTTTCATTTGTTTTTTCCGCATTTTTTATGCCGGAGGGGGCATCTTTTTTCGGATCAGCCCGACTCAAGCCGTGTTCTCTGCTGCCAGGTCATTTACTGCGTTGTGGGACGAGATGTGAAAACGCAAATTCCGATTTGAAAGAAAGACAGTTGCTGCGTTTGTGAGGCTTCCGGCTCGCATACTTGCCACTACCGGCGCAGGGGAACACGCCCGGCAGGCAGCATCATCCGGCTTGCCGGGATGCCGGCCTGGATGGGCGGTTCCTGCGCCTGCCACTCCAGAGCCAGCTACCCACAGGAACACGGGGGCTCGCTGCTATCGAAGGCAGCGGGGTTAGAAAACAAAAAAGGCCCGGAATTGTTCCAGGCCCCTATTTGAGTTGCT
>JAEWQC010000277.1 GCA_023399355.1 Bacillota bacterium
CTTGAAAAGGGTGTGTGTCAGCATAAGCAGATCATCCCGGATAATTTCTCTGTGATGATACGCAATATAGATAACGCAACTGAACTGAAAGAATTGCTGGACAGCTATTTATCCGGTACAGCCGAGATTATGAAAAAGAATATGGCATATGCCTCTTCTCCGGAGATATCAAAGATAATCAGATATGTATCGACTCATTTGGACGAAGATATCAGTCTTGACAGTATTGCCGCATATGTCAATATGAATAGCAGCTATTTCAGCCGGCATTTCAAGAACAAAACGGGAAGTAATTTTGTTGATTTTTTGTCCAACATGAGAATAGAAAAGGCCAAGGAACTTTTGCTGGAAACCGGGCTTTCCATCGACGAGATTTCATATCGTGTCGGGCATGTGAACAAAGCCTATTTTACCAAGGTGTTCAAAAAGATAACCGGACAAAACCCGGGCGAATTCAGAAAGAAGGTTCGTGAGAACATTCATTCTTAATTCCGCCGCTCCCGTTAATTGAGATTTGCTCAGCAGAGAGGCAATGCTTCGGCAGAGCCTCTTTGCTGCGAATTCTTTCTTTTCGGGCTCGCGAAAACGACTGCGCGACAAATGTAAAGGAAAGAGAATAAATTGTAAAGAAAGGACATTGTTCGACCGATTTAACGGTGCTATCCTTGAGAAAAAACTATGATTTCACTGATTTGTTTTGAGAAAATGGAGAGTGGGTGTGAGGATGCGAAAACTTAAAATTACAGTGATAGGGGCCGGAAGTACCTATACTCCGGAGTTGATGGAAGGCTTTATAGCAAGAAAGCACAGCCTTGATATCGGCTCGATTTACCTTATGGACATAGACAGGGAAAGGCTTGATATCATAGGCGGCCTTACGGAAAGGATGCTTAAAAGGAACTCCATGGGGGCAAGGCTGGTTCTGACCGGAGATCTTGAAGAGGCCGTCGAAGGCGCTGATTACGTTCTGACACAGGTTAGGGTGGGGAAACTGGATGCCAGAATCAGGGACGAAAAAATTCCCCTCAAATATGACCTGCTGGGGCAGGAGACCACAGGAGCAGGCGGCTTTATGAAGGGCCTGCGGACCATACCCGTCATCATGAAGGTTGCCGAAACCATTTCAAAAAACGCCCCCGACGCATGGCTGATCGACTTTGCAAATCCCGTAAGTATAATCACTGAAGCAGTACTGAATTATACGGGCGTTAAAATGATGGGCCTGTGCAATGTCCCCACAAGTATGTTCAAGGATGTACGGGAGATGATACCCTCCGGGACAAGGAGCTTTGACGCAGACTATGTGGGGTTGAACCATTTGAGCTGGATAACGGCCGTGTACGCGGACGGCAGGGACATACTGCCCGATTTGCTGGATAACAGGCTCGAAGTTACGACCATGAAAAATATATATGAAGTGAAGTTTGACAAGGCTCTTCTCAAAGCCACAGGGGCAATCCCCTCCACTTACTTGAATTATTATTACTTCAGGGAGGCGCAGATCAAGCATTGCAGGGAAGCGGAAAAAACCAGGGGAGAGGTGTGCAAGGATATAGAAAGCTCACTTCTTGAGAGATATAAGGACCCCGGACTGACCGAGAAGCCGGCCCTTTTAAATGAAAGAGGGGGCGCTTACTACTCCACTGCTGCAGTTTCCCTGATAGACGCCATAGAAAACGATAAAAATGAAATGCACGTGGTCAATGTGAAAAACAACGGTGCGCTCCGTTTCATGGACAGCGGCGATGTGGTTGAGGTGAAATGCATGGTCGGGAAAAATGGAGCGATGCCCGTAAAAGTGGAGAGCTTCGATAACCGCTACATAATAGGGCTTATGAAGGCTGTCAAAGCGTATGAGAAGCTGGCTGTAAAAGCCGGAGTGGAAGGGGACTATGACGCGGCGCTTTCAGCGCTTATGGCGCATCCCTTAGTTGGGGACTACCATAAGGCAAAACCTTTGCTGGATGAAATGCTGGAAGCGAACAGGGATTTCCTTCCTCAGTTTTTCAGCGGGAAGGCGGATCGTTAATGGATAGATTCGTACTGGGGCTTGACGGCGGAGGGACAAAGACCCATTGCGCATTATACGATCTGGAGGGCAATCGGGCCGACGTGGTCGAGTTGGGCCCGACAAACCATGAAGTGCTGAAATGCGGCTTTGACGAACTGAGATCCACGCTGGCGCAGCTTTTCAACCAGATTGAAGAAAGAAACGGGATCAGGCGGGATCAAATCATAAAAGGCGTTTTTGGAATGGCCGGCGTAGATACGAAAGAGCAACACAGAGTGATATCGGCTATGCTCAGGGAAATGGGACTCAGGGATTTTATACTTTGCAACGACGCATACCTGGGCGTCAAGGCTGGAACCCCCGAGGGATACGGCATATGCGTCGTCAATGGCACCGGCTGCTGCGTTTGCGGAATAGACCGTACCGGAAGGATGCTTCAGGTAGGGGGTCAGGGTGTATTAACCGGTGACCTTGCGGGAGGGATGGTAATCGGACAGAACGCCATCTCTTCCGTATATGGGCAGCTGTTTCGATGCGGCGAAAAGACCTGCCTTACAGAGCTTTTATTCGAGAAACTCGGAGCGACCTCCAAATATGATTTCATGGACCGCGTCATAAGTGCGGTCGATACCGAGGTGATAAAGATGCAGGATTTGAACAAAATGGTTTTTCAAGCAGCAAATATGGGGGACAAGGTCGCGGTTTCGATTTTGACGGGGGCCGGAAGCGAGCTGGCAGCCTCCGTTAACGGAATCCTGCAGGAACTTGAATTGAGCGAAGAAGAGGAAATACCGGTCGTCCTGGCCGGCTCCATCAATTTAAAGGGAGACAATCCCGCGCTTCTGGACACTTTGAAAGACGGAATCCGTTCGAAGAACAAAGATAGGAGCATTCATTTTATTCCGTTGAACGTCCCTCCGGTGATGGGAGCCATCCGATGGGCTCTGGAAGGGGTATTGGGGAAAGAGGATGCCGGAAGAAAATTCTTTACGCATGGATAAATTTAAAAAATGGGATGGAAGGGCATTATGAAAATATTGGTAACTTTACCCACGGGTGTGATAAGAGATAGTTTTTTTACCCCGTCAGTCATTCAAAAGCTGCAGTTGGTCGGACATGTCGTATGGAATGAAAGTACTGAAAATTTTAATCCTCAGGAACTGAAAGAGAAACTCAGGGGCGTCGATGTGTGCATCACCGGTTGGGGCACACAGAGGTTGGACGCATCGGTTCTTGAATATGCCGATGCTCTGAAGCTTGTCGCACACAGCGCGGGATCCGTTTCGGGAATTATCAGTGAAAGCCTGTATCAAAAAGGAGTCAGGGTAATCAGCGGCAACGAGGTCTTTGCGGAATCCGTCGCCGAAGGAGTAATCGCTTATATATTGTGCGCACTAAGGGACTTCCCTGCATATTTGAATTATATCCCCAACGGCGAATGGAGGCCCGACAGCTATTATACCGAAGGACTCCTGGACCAGACCGTCGGCATCGTGGGCTTTGGCGCCATTGCAAAGTATACCGCAAGGATGCTTGACGCCTTTAAGGTGAAGAAGCTGGTATACTCAAGCCATCTTTCCGATGAAGCATGCAGGGACTATAACATGCGGCGCGCTTCCCTTGAAGAGATATTTTCCACTTGCAGGATCATATCCCTCCACTCTTCCTTAAGGGCCGATAACCACGGTATGATAACCGCAGAACTGCTGCGGATGATCTCCGACGGCGCTCTCCTGGTCAATACGGCCCGCGGGGAGCTGATTGATGAGAAAGCTCTTGAAAAAGAGCTCCAAAAGGGCAGATTCAAGGCGATACTCGATGTATTCACTGAGGAGCCCCTGCCTGCCGGAAGCAAACTGAGAGGGCTGAAAAATGCAATCCTGCTGCCCCATGTCGCCGGCCCGACCGTGGACAGGCGACCTAAAATCATAGAAGGGATCGTCGAGAATATAAAAAATATTTCAGCGGGAAAGCCGCTATTCTGGCAAATTGAACAGGCGGCGGGCGAAAGGATGTCGCTCCGTTGACGGTCAAACCGTACGGGATCGTTACCCTTGTTTCCCTTCACTGATGTGGAGAACTCGGGCAAACTGTTGTAAAATAGCGGCAAGGGAGAAGAGAACGGAATGAACAGGATTCTGATAGCAACCATTTTACTGGAGAAAAACCGTTGGGGTTCCAGAGAACCGTCTTATCAGGTGAGCGAATGGAGTGAGCGTTTCCGTGCGGACGGATTTGACGGAATGGAGTTGTGGGAGGAACACGCAACCAAATGTTCGGCCCATGAGTTGGAGCGCCTGAAAAACGCGAGCCTTCCTGTAGCAGTTTTCAATACTTACTCGGAGTTCACCGACGATGGCGCGGAAAAGCGCCTGAAAGCGGCAGATATGGTGAAAAGGCTCGGGGCCGCGGCGGTAAAATATAATTTCGGGAATGAGAAGTCTCTTCGCGGAACATATATCCGGAATTTGAAGGAATGGGCATCATTGCTTCCAAATGACTGCAGGATATTGTGCGAATGTCATGAGGGTACGGTCATGGAAGATCCGGAGGAGGCAGCTGGGATTTTGAAAGAGATTAAAGACGAGCGTTTCCGGTTGATTGCCCATACTTTTGGACATCCCGATTTATTTGAAAAATGGCTGAAGACTTTTGGAAGCGCCATTTCACACGTTCACCTATTTAATTATGACGCCAATATGGTGCCCAAGCTGCTCGGACGTACTCCCGAAAACTGTATTGCATGCTTGAAGCTGCTGAAAAAGTACAACTATAAGTGCGACTTTACATTGGAATTTACCGAAGGGATTCGTACCCCGTGTGAAAACATCGAGGATTTGTATCGTTGCGCTTTGGAAGATTTGAAATTTATAAAAGAATATGTTTGAAGCCCAAAATGTCTGAATCGAGAGGCTCTTCAAAAATAAGCAAGGAGTCGATTCAAGCGGTGATATCAATAATAAAAAGGGGTAAGCGCCATGCTTTTAAGAAAAATATGGGAAGACGGGGAGCCGGAAAGGCCTCCTGAAAAATTGCTGGTTGAACGGGAGGAAACAGAGGGAATCGCTCTTGGATATGTTTCTGTCAAAGAAGGCAAAAGCACACAGATGGGATTACATGACGACGAAGAGGAAATTTTTGTCGTATTGAAAGGAAAAGGAATTCTATCGGTTGGAAACGAGGAACAAGAGGTTAGTCCGGGGTCTGTCGCCTATATCCCGAGAAATAGGATGCATAAAGTAACATGTACCTCGGGAGAACAGCTGGAATATTTGTATCTTGCAAATTGGCCAGAACAGATGAACGGAAAGAAAGGGAAATAAGCATATGGAAAGTAATAAGGAATGTGCGAATTTTAAAGAAATTCAGTCCGACAAGCTGAAAATCAGAATTTTTCCCGGCAGGGCGGAGATGGGCCGCAGTGCTGCCGGCGACACAGTGAAAAAGATAAAAGCACTTCTAGAAGTTAAATCCGAGGTCAATATTGTATTTGCCGCAGCACCTTCACAAAACGAATTTCTGGCAGAGCTGGCTGAAAACGAATCTGTCGATTGGGAAAGAGTAAATGCATTCCATCTGGATGAGTATATCGGCATTGACGAAAATGCAGCCCAGAGCTTCAGAAAATTCCTGAAGGATCGTCTATTCAAAAAGCTTGCCTTCAAATCCGTGAACCTCCTGAATGGAAACGCGGGAAATATCGAGGAGGAATGTCTGAGATACTCGAAGCTGTTGGAAGGCTTCAAACCGGATATTGCATGTATCGGAATAGGAGAAAACGGACACATCGCTTTCAATGATCCTCAGGTCGCCGATTTCAATGACAAAAGACTTGTGAAACCGGTTGAATTGGACGAGCTTTGCAGACTGCAGCAAGTGAATGACGGCTGTTTCGATTCTATTGAAAAAGTACCTCACCGGGCAATTACGCTAACCATTCCGGCAATTGTATCCGCTTCTGATATTTTCTGCATGGCGCCCGGCAAAACAAAGGCAGATGCCGTTTTTCGAACTGTTAGGCTCGGAATTGACGAAACATGCCCTGCCTCAATACTGAGAATACATAATAACGCTGTACTCTATATTGATAATGACAGTGCAGCTCATTTATCTGATGAAATGAGGATAAAATGAATTGTCCTGAAAAGGACCTGAGTTGCTCCCGTGAGTATGGCATCAACACTTGGCATATGAGAGGCTGCCTTATTCATGACCGCCATAATTTCATTGTAGTGATAATCCGGATCGCTTTGCAGCTTCGGATGCCAAACCACTTCTTCACTCTTTACACAGGCAAACGCGCTGTTTCATCATATGGCACACTTCCGCAAATGTTCAGGAAGATGGGAGAATTTGATAAGCATCAGTATACGAG
>JAEWQC010000289.1 GCA_023399355.1 Bacillota bacterium
ACTTTGGGAGCCTAGATGTTGCGGCTGTCTGGTTTGCCGGTGTAGCCGTTGTAGCACAGTGGATTCCCTGATGTCCTTGGAGCCCGTGTCTCTGTCCGGCATCCGACGGCTGGTACGATTGGCAAACTTGGATTTATGCCGCCGTCCCATGCCCTTGGTTCCTTCCCGCCTGTCGAATGTAACGGCTACCTGGTGCCGGTTACGGCTGCGGTTTTGCTGTTTCACTAGCAGCGCTGCTCGGACAAGTGCTTCGCACGCTTGAACCGGAAAATCCAAAAAATTTCCCCCATTCGATTGAAAAAACAGAAAATTATATAAAAGATTGCTGCACTTTTTGACCGAGAAGCTATAACCGTTAAAACGTCAAAAAAGAATCTTATCCTCGCTATGAGAAAGTATATGCTATTGGTTATTAATAAAAAATTACAGAATTTTTTGGAATTATTTAAAAACTTTGATATAATATCTGTATTTATGTAGTTTATAGTTCAACAATGATGTGATTCAAAATAATTACGATATTTAGCATAGATATTATGCCTATAATGAGGAATTGGTAGGAGGAGCTAGATGATAGATTTTACTTTAATTGATAACGGAGAAGATTTCGAACTGCTTTGTGAAGATTTATTGCGCCGTAAAGGATTTGTTATACAAACACGCCCATCAAGAGGAGCAGACTTTGGCGCTGACATGATTGTTGAAATTACTAATGTCGACAGTTTGGGATGTAAAGAGAATTTAAGAATTTTAGTTGAATGCAAGCATTATGCAAAAAGTAATAGATCTGTTCGCGAAGAACAAATAGGAAATATTATTGAAAGAACTATCTCACATAACTGTAATCGTTATTTGTTAATAACAAGCACAGTCCCCTCTACCTCTGTGAGAAACCAACTGGAGAGCATTAGCAACAATCCGACAATTAATATATCTGCTATGTTCTGGGCTAAAAATGATTTAAATGATTTCATAAATGAGTATCCGGATATTGTAAGAAAGTATTTTACGAATAGAAAAATACTAATGGAACAAAAAAGTGAGAAGGGCAATCCTAGACTCACGGTATGTATACATGCACACCCAGATTTTAGTGATGAATTAAATAGTGCTGTTTCTATTTGGAATGATTGCCAAACTCATGCTTTGTTTAAGTTAGTAAAACCCTCCCAACATAATGAGAGAATGATATTAGTATCCGGAGATATTAATGACAAAGAAGCTGCAATAATTGCAAATACCATACGTGAAGCTGCTGGCTATACTACTGACGAATATATAATTCAGTTTTGTGAAAAACGATTACATAGCAGAGGATATTATCAATTATTTGCATCAGGGACAAAACACTCGGAAATTCCTCCAAATACTGCAACAATATCTCTATATGCTATGCGAAGATTATCTGAAGGTTATAAAAGTTGTAATAATTTAGTGTTATCAATGCTATTAACGACAATTATCCATGTTGTTTCTGAAGGGGTCGGATTAGAATCGCATGATGAAATGCGTAAATGTATTATGGACTTTGATAATGATATGTCAGATATCCTTTCCACCATTGCAGAAGGTCCTACATTTTGTAAAAAATGTTCGAAACAATTGCAAAGAATGGGTTCCGATTTTATGTTCTTACTTGCTAAAGAAACACAAAATTACATAAAGGACAATATGGCTTCTGATGTATTGACACATAAGTTGTCATTGAGAGAAAAACGACTAAAAGAATTTGGCGATGACTACACTTATGATGTTGCGTTATCTTTTGCTGGTGAGGATCGTGGAATTGCTGAAAAATTAGCAAAGGGATTGACCGATTTAGGCATAAAAGTGTTTTATGATAATTATGAAAAATCCAAATTATGGGGACAGGACTTATATTCATATCTTTCAGATTTATATAGACTTCGTTCAAAATATTGTGTAATGCTTATTTCAAAATATTATGCAGATAAATCATGGACAAATCATGAAAGGCAGGCGGCCCAAGAACGTGCTTTTAAGGAGAATAGACCTTATATATTACCAATAAAAATTGATGATACTGAAATACCTGGTATTCTTTCTACTACAGGTTATTTGCATTTAGAAAATGATAATATTGATGATATAGTAGTATTACTAAATGAAAAGTTAACAAATTCATAAGCAAAGAAAACTATTATCTATCGGTTGCCATATTGCGAAGTACGCATTATGTCTGAGACTGTGTGAAAACGAATGAAGAAAAAGGGACGACCATTAATGCCGGAAATGCACATTCATTGGATTATGTGAACATAGGTACTTTTAAAAAGGAGAGGATTATATTGATTCCCCAAATTCATCAGGATTTTATAGATAAATCAATAAAAGTATTTCAAAATGATTTTAGAATTGTAGGAGTTGCCTTAGGAGGTTCATATATAACTAATAGTATGGATGATTTTTCAGATATTGACTTTGTTATTGCTTTGGAACCAAAACATTCAGAGAAAGTAATGAGAGAAAGATATGAAATTGCAGAAAAACTCGGGAAATTGCTTTCAGCATTTACAGGTGAACATGTGGGTGAGCCAAGACTGCTCATATGCCTGTATGGACCTCCTTTATTACATGTAGACCTTAAGTTCGTATCACTGGAAGATATAGCTCATAGAGTCGAAGATCCAATCATTTTATGGGAAAGGGATAACTCGATATCAAATGCATTGAAATTAAGTGATGCAAAATTCCCTATGCCCAATTTACAGTGGATCGAGGATAGATTTTGGGTCTGGGTACATTATGGTGCAACTAAAATTGGAAGAAGTGAAGTTTTTGAAACAATAGAATTCATTTCATTTTTACGGCAGACTGTAATAGGTCCTTTGTTGTTGATGAAAAACAGCAAATTACCGCGTGGTGTTAGGAAAATTGAAATGGAAGCACCGGATAGTCTACCATTATTGATAGAAACTGTTTCTGATTATAATATCTTTAATTGTGTTAAAGCATTGCAGGTTATTATAGAACTTTATTTAGACTTACGAGAATATCATGCAACAGAAGATTTAATAAAGCATTCTGATGCAGAAAGATATTCGAAAGAATACTTATCCGAAATTGCTGTAAATCTAAAAAGTAATGAAAAGTAAACTCAAGTAGGTTAGAGTAAGTTTGTAACATTTACATTATATGCTCGCAAAGAGTAGCTTTTGAGATATACATAAACACTGATAATTATACCTTATATGTCCCAGATATGGTATAATTAAGTCAAGAAATGATGATTGGGGCTAAGCTGATGAGCCGATATATAAGCGGAGAAAACAGAAATCAAATAAATATACTTCCGTTATGCTTGGATGATATGATCGCCCCTGATAATGAAGTAAGAGCGATAGATGCAATAGTTGATAAAATGGATATCCAATCAATGGGGTTCATTTATTCAGAAACAAAGGAAACCGGCAGAAAGCCATACAGTCCAGTAGATATGTTTAAACTATATAGTTATAGCTACTTTAACGGTATACGTTCATCCAGAAAAATAGAACGTGAATGTTATAGAAACATAGAAGTTCAATGGCTGGTCAATGAATTAAAACCCGACTTCAAAACAATAGCAGATTTTAGAAAAGATAATAAGAAACAGATAAAATCGGCTTTTAAGAAATTTAGTATGATATGCGACGAACTGGGCTTGATCGGAAAAGAAATGGTAGCAGTTGATGGCAGTAAATTCAGAGCAAGTAATAGTCGAATGGCATACCATAGTGAAAACAAACTTAACAAGAAAATTGAACACTATAATAAAACAGCAGAGCAATATTTTCTCCTGCTCGATCAATGTGATAATGAAGACATAAATAGTAGTGGAATAAATTTAAGTCGAGAAGAAATTGAATTAAAAATAGAAGGAATAAATAAACGTCTGGTAGAGCTTGAAGTAATAAAGGAGTATGTCAAAGAAAACGGTTCGATATACATTACTGATCCGGACTCCAGAATGATGAAAACAAACAATAACGGTGTTGATATATGCCATAATGTACAAATTGCGGCTGATGATAAAAACCATCTTGTAGTGGTAATTGATGTAACAAGTGAGCCCGTAGATAAGGAGCAATTTCACAATATTGCGTTGCAGGCAAAAGAAGAAATGGGGGTCGATACGATAACTGCCATAGCTGATAAAGGGTATTATTCAGCCGCGGAATTTGCAAAATGCAAAGAAGATAACATTATCCCAATCGTGTCGAAAGCCGACCATTCGCATATGGCTGCTACAAAAGAGTATGGAAAAACACAATTCAGATATGATGAAGTTAATGATGGATACATATGCCCCCAAGGACATCTACTAAAAGCGTATAACCCCAGAAAAGGAAATGCCAAGTATCCAGGACATAAGAGATATCAAAACTTTGGGGCATGCAATGAGTGTATAGTAAAAGATAAATGTAGTGATAGTGATAAAGGCCGTACTATTCAAGACAGACCATTTCAAAGATTTGCCGATGAAGTGGACAAGCGTACAAATGAACATCTTGATATGTATAAAAAACGCAAACAACTTGTTGAACACCCATTTGGTACGATAAAGAGAGCGTTTGGATTTTCATATTTTTTGACCAGAGGAACAGAAAGCGTGAGGACTGAGTCGCTTATGCACTTTTTAGTATATAACATGAAGCGAGCAATAAATATCATAGGAACTAAGGAAATAATCGAGATATTACAGGGGTAAGATTCCTTGTAAATTCCTGCTATTACTGATATGACGGTAAAAATGAGTTTTAAATAATGATTATGGTTATGCTGACTAGTTGTTTTCACACAGCCTGGTCTATAATCGGATGTTGGGCTGAACAAGGTGTAGTGAATATTGTAGCAATAATGCGTAGTTCGGTTAACTGTATGTTAGTGCAGTAATGGAAAATTGGCATAAGGTTTGGTTATGACTGTTTGGTTATGGCTATAATGCGTCGCTCAGATGTTGAGCCTGAACATTGCAATTGAAGATACGGAAGGATGATGTTATGTGGACGCTTTGGACAAGCTGAAGGTAAAAATGCAAGAGCGCACACCGATTTTACTATTAGGGGCCGGATTCTCCATAGGTGCCAAAAACTCTCTTGGTGAGGACTTACCAAAAGGCAATGATTTGTCTGACAGATTGTTTGATAGGATGTACCC
>JAEWQC010000018.1 GCA_023399355.1 Bacillota bacterium
TAATACTGCAGATCAGGAAGTATTCACTGCGGCATATAAAATAGAAGCAACAGGAACTTGAGGAGAATTCATGCCATTTTTACCGGTAAACAGAGAAGACATGGAAGCCAGGGGATGGGACAGCATTGACTTCCTTTATATAAGCGGCGACGCATATGTAGATCATCCGAGCTTTGGACATGCTATTATTACCAGAGTGCTTGAAAGTGAAGGGTATCGGGTTGGTATTATAGCTCAGCCGGATTGGAAAAGTCATAAAGACTTCATGATGTTAGGACGACCTAACTATGCTGTTCTTATTTCATCGGGCGTTATTGATTCCATGGTAAATCACTACACCGCCAGCAAGAAACCCAGGAGTGATGACAGCTATTCTCCGGGCGGGAAAGCCGGCTACAGACCGGATAGGGCGGTCATTGTCTATGCAAACAGAGTGCGGGAGACTTTTAAAGGGATTCCGGTTATTATAGGAGGCCTTGAAGCCAGTCTTAGGAGATTTGCACATTATGATTACTGGGACAATAAGGTAAGGCGTTCCATTCTGTTGGACAGCAAGGCGGATCTGCTTATATACGGGATGGGTGAAAAACCGATTGTTGAAATTGCATCAGCGTTGTCAAAAGGCTCTTCCATTGACCAACTCCGTAATATCCGCGGCACCACATATCTGTCTGAATCCGGTGAAACGGACGAGCATACTATTTTGCTGCCTTCTTATGAAGAAATTCTGCAAAGTAAGAAGACCTATGCGGAAGCTTTCATGATCCAGTATAACGAACAGGATGCACTGAATGGAAGAACATTAATTCAGCCGCATGGCGATAAATTTGTCGTTCAGAATCCTCCGGCTTTGCCGATGTCTGCAAAAGAACTGGATAGAGTCTATGCGTTGCCTTATGAGAGGACGTTTCACCCTTCCTATGAAAACTTCGGAGGCATTCCGGCAATCAATGAAGTCGAGTTCAGTATTACCAGCCATCGTGGATGTTATGGCGGATGTTCATTCTGCGCTTTAAATTTCCATCAGGGAAGGGTCATTCAAAAGAGAAGCCAGGCTTCCATTTTAAACGAAGCAAAGAAGCTCGTATGGCTGCCTGGTTTTAAAGGATATATCCATGATGTAGGCGGACCGACGGCCAATTTTAGAAGCGTCGCCTGTGACAGGCAAAAGGAGCAGGGGACCTGCAAAGGAAAACAGTGTCTTTACCCGCAGCCTTGTAAAAATTTGAAGGTGGATCACACCGAGTATTTGGAGCTTCTTAGAAAACTCAGGCAGATACCGGAAGTGAAGAAGGTATTTATCCGGTCCGGGATCAGGTATGATTATCTGATGCTGGACAAAAACGATGAATTTTTCAAGGAACTTTGTGAACACCATGTCAGCGGCCAATTAAAGGTCGCACCTGAACATGTCGTTGACAGAGTGCTTGAAAAAATGGGTAAGCCAGGAAGAAGAGTCTATGATGCTTTCGTAAAGAAATTCTATGAGATAAACAAGAGTATCGGAAAAGAGCAGTACCTTGTCCCATATTTGATTTCAAGCCATCCCGGAAGCGATTTGAATGCGGCGGTCGAGCTGGCGCTTTACCTTAAGCATAGCGGTTATACACCGGAACAGGTACAGGATTTCTATCCTACACCGGGAACGCTTTCTACCTGTATGTTTTACACGTTGCTTGATCCCAGAAACATGAAGAGTATTTACGTACCGACTTCTCCAAAGGAGAAGGCTATGCAGAGAGCCTTGCTGCAGTTCCGGCGCAGCGAGAATCATCCACTGGTCAGAGAAGCTCTGAGAAAAGCCGGCAGAGAGGATCTCATCGGCTTTGGAAAGGACTGCCTTGTATGGCCTGAACAACACAGACATGATGAGAGGGATGCGATAATGGGGAATACATCCGGGAGGTATAGGGGGAATGCATCCGGGGGGTATAAGGAGAATACATCCGGGAGGTATAAGGAGAATACATCCGGGAGGTATAAAAGAAAGAGAACCGGAAAGAAAGCCAGGCACTGAAAACCTCCTGAAAACACATCAGGGACAGAGTTTTGGAAATAACATTATCCGTCGAAATAGAACGATATTGTGTCAAACAGGTTGATTACCGCCAGTTTTGTTTTTCTTGACATAAAAATTAAAAAAGTTTACAATTAATCTGTATTTCGGATAAAAAGCGGATGGTACATGCCATCTGACATTATCAATATCCGGTTTAAACCGGGGTTGGTCGTTGACTTAGGTCAAATGCATGCCCGTGTTACCGGAAATGACCATTGAAAACTGAATATAAGGAGGTGTGTGTTATTTTTTTATACGTGGCTATAGGAATATTGATTGGCCTAGTAATTGGAGCAGTAGTTGCTTCATTTATTTCGTTCCGTAAAGGATATAACCGCAGAAAAAATGATGCAGAAGCTGAAATCGGCAGTGCTGAACAAGAATCAAAAAGAATTGTTAATGATGCTTTAAAAATGGCCGAAAGTAAAAAGAGGGAAGCTCTCCTTGAAGCGAAGGAAGAGGTCCACAGAAGCAGAATGGAACTGGACAGGGAAATCAAGGAACGCAGGAACGAGATTCAAAGGCAGGAAAGAAGGCTGGTCCAGAAAGAGGAGACTCTCGACAAAAAAGTTGAATCACTGGAACAGAAAGAAGAAAACCTGAACAAGAAAACAAAGGAAGTTCAAGCCACACAGGAAAAGGTTGCAGAACTGCAAAAAAGGCAGCTCGATGAACTTGAGAGAATTTCAGGCCTTTCCGTGGAAGATGCCAAGCAATACCTCATCCGTAATGTTGAGGATGAAGTGAAGCATGAACTCGCAATACTTGTTAAGGATCTTGAATCAAAAGCCAAATATGAAGCTGACAGTAAAGCAAGAGACATTGTCGCGACTGCAATACAGAAATGTGCCGCTGACCATGTATCCGAATCAACAGTATCGGTTGTACCACTGCCCAACGATGAAATGAAGGGCCGCATAATCGGCCGTGAAGGCAGAAATATCAGGACACTTGAAACTCTTACGGGAATTGACCTGATAATCGATGATACACCTGAAGCAGTAATACTCTCGGGATTTGACCCAATAAGACGTGAAGTTGCAAGGATTACGTTGGAAAAGCTTATTATTGACGGTAGGATACACCCTGCCAGAATCGAAGAAATGGTTGAAAAGGCCAAGAAGGAAGTTGAGAACACCATTCGCCAGGAAGGCGATCGCGCCACCTTTGAAACAGGCGTTCACGGACTGCATCCTGAAGTAATCAAGCTTCTAGGCAAGCTAAGATTCAGGACCAGTTACGGACAGAACGTGCTGAATCATTCCATCGAGGTTTCGACCCTCGCCGGAATCATGGCAGCGGAACTCGGAGCAGATGTAGTACTTGCCAAGAGAGCAGGTCTTCTGCACGACATAGGAAAAGCGGTTGACCATGAAGTAGAAGGTTCTCACGTTACCATCGGTGCCGACCTTGCCAAGAAGTACAGGGAAGGGAATGACATCATTAATTCTATTATGGCACATCATGGAGATGTTGAACCGACTTCACTTATCGCAGTACTTGTGCAGGCAGCTGATTCAATTTCGGCAGCCAGACCGGGTGCAAGAAGAGAAACACTGGAATCATACATCAAGAGAATTGAAAAGCTTGAGGAGATAGCAAATTCCTTCCCCGGTGTTGAAAAATGTTTTGCAATTCAAGCGGGCAGGGAAATAAGGATAATTGTCAAGCCTGAAGATGTTTCTGATGATGAAATGGTATTAAAGGCTCGCGAAATCGTTAAGAAAATTGAAAGCGAACTTGAATATCCGGGACAGATTAAAGTAAATGTTATTAGAGAAACCAGAGCGATCGAATATGCAAAATAAATAAAAGGGGCTGTCAGCCCCTTTTATTTTTTTGCTGACCGACTGCAAAAGGTCAATTGTTGAATAAAAGGCGTGCCGCAGTGTGCTTTTTGTGTTATATTAAACTAGTATGCTGCAGGTATTCTTAATGTGTCGATTTTATAGATTGGCTATCTTTATACAATGGAGGAATTGCTTTGAAGGTATTGTTCATTGGTGATATCGTTGGAAACCCAGGTAGAAAGGCCGCCAGGGAAATAATAAGCAGTATGCGCAAGGAAATGCCATACGATTTTTGTATAGCAAATGGTGAAAATGCAGCGGGTGGAACTGGAATTACAAGTGTCGTAGCGCAGGATCTTTACAAATGCGGAATTGATGCAATTACCATGGGTAATCATACATGGTCCAAAAGAGAGATTACTAATTTTATCGATTCCGATTCTAAAATCGTCAGGCCTGCAAACTACCCAACAGGAGTACCGGGAAAGGGATCGACAATCATTGGCGGAAAACTCGGTATTGTAAATTTGCTTGGAAGGGTCTATATGGACGGTGTAGACTGTCCTTTCAGATCCTTGGACAAAGAACTGGAGTATTTGAAAAGTAAGGTAAAGGTCATCCTTGTCGATATTCATGCTGAAGCAACTTCTGAGAAATGTGCATTGGCTTGGTATGCGGATGGAAGAGTGAGTGCTGTGGTAGGAACTCATACACATGTACAGACGGCTGATGAGAGGATATTACCTTGCGGAACGGCATTCATCACAGATGTGGGCATGACAGGACCGTATGAAGGCGTTATCGGGGTGGACAGGGAAATAGTTCTTGAAAAATTCCTTCTGGGCATGCCGGTTCGGTTTGAACTTGCCAAGGGATGTGTACAGTTTAATGCCGTCCATATGGAAATTGACGATAAGACCGGCAGGACTTTGAAGATTCAACGATTCTCAAAAGTAATGGAGATATAGTATAACGTCAAAAGATATCCCCTACTTCTATAAGTGGCGTGTACCGATTCGGTTTTCAGGCAGCGGGCATATTTCCCGGACTGTATGCATAGGTGAGCAGCAAGCTCTGCTTGTGAACAGCCTCTTTGAAACGCAGCAAGTAGCAAAATATCCGGATGAAATTTTGCAACTATGTAAGAAAATGTTTCTGAAAACGAAACACTTTCTTTGAACTGATACGTTATAATATACATATACTTCAAAAATTTAACTAAAAAAAAAGGAATTTCAAATTTTGTGTAGAATAAATACTCTTTATATTAAAATGTTTGCTTTAGGGGGTATTTATTATTATGGATGTTTTAAAAATCTCAGCAAAATCTAATCCAAATTCTGTAGCAGGCGCTTTGGCAGGGGTCATCAGAGAGAAAGGCATGGCTGAAATGCAGGCTATCGGTGCAGGTGCAATAAACCAGGCGGTTAAGGCAGTGGCAATCGCGAGGGGGTTTGTGGCTCCATCAGGACTTGAACTCATCTGTATTCCCGCTTTTACCGACATCATCATAGATGGTGAGGAAAGGACCGCCATAAAGCTTATAGTCGAGCCGAGAAGATAGTGCAGGACCTTTTTTCACCATAGTTGAATAAAAGCAGTAAATAAAAAGAGCACACAGGTGCTTTTTTTATTTTTGCGAAATCAATATACTGATTTGCGCCGATTTATGGATTGTGCTAAAATTAAATTCAGAAAGATTTATCCGGTTGCATGGGCGAGCAGTTGACTTTAGTCAACGAGCATCTCTGGGAAGAGGAAAGCGTACTTGAAAACGAAGGAAAAATTAGGAAATGAAACGGTGCTTGTTACAGACGGCGATTTGAGATATATAGAATTCGAATGTCTGACAGAGTATGGCGAAACGCTCACACATTGCATGAGTACAAGGTCAGGCGGCTTCAGCACAGGGGAATGCAGTTCTTTGAACCTTGGATTTAACAGGAATGACAGCAGGGAAAATGTCCTGCGAAATTTTCAGTTATTATGTGATTCTGTTGGTTTTGATACAGGCAGTCTCATATTGACAAACCAGGTACATGGGAGTATTGTCCGTTCCGTTGATAAACGTGATAGTGGAAAAGGCTTTTGCAGGGAAAGCGACCTGACAGGGGTCGATGGCTTAATCACGCAGACAGATCATGTAACATTGGTAACCTTTCATGCAGACTGTGTTCCGGTGTTCTTGTTTGAACCCGGAATTAAAGCTGCCGCTTTACTGCATTCGGGGTGGAGAGGCACTCTGAAGAGTATTGTAATTCAGGCACTGGAACAAATGGCAGCATTACCGGGGTTTCATGCAGACAGACTCGTGGCTGTCATGGGACCGTCGATTGGAAGCTGTTGCTTTGAAGTTGGAGAGGATGTTTATACTCTTTTTAAATCAAAACATCAGAATAAAGCGTTTTATGAAGTGGGTCAAAATGGAAAATGGAAGATAGATTTGAATGCAATAATAAAGACAGAAATGATTAAGAATGGACTGAGGACAGAAAACATCCATATTAGCGGTATTTGTACAAAATGCCGGAACGATTTGTTTTTTTCCTACCGGGGAGATCAGGGGAAAACAGGAAGTCTGGCTGCTTTCATGCAATTGAAGCAACCTGCAGTCAGGAGCAGCACATGAGAAAACTGAGAGGTCTCGTATTTCTATTTGTCATCTGTTTTATACTTTCAGCCTGCCAGTACGGACCGGGGTTGGATCAGCTGCAAATTGCGCAATATAACAGCATCAGTAATACGGACGAATATACGGGGGATTATGATATTCTGGATAAGGGGCCGGTTTCCGGTGGTGTACTGAATCTTTTCACTACCGAACCAGACACATTCAATCCGGTTCTTACGAAAAACACCTATGTATCCGACTTTCTGAGCCTTATCTACGAAGGATTGACAAATCTGAATGATAAGCAGCAGGCGGTTCCGAAACTGAGTGATGATTGGACGGTGTCAACAGATGGCCTTATCTGGAATTTCCATATCAGGGATCATGTGAAATGGCAGGATGGTGAACCATTTACAGCATCGGATGTGGAATTTACCATGCAGCTTTTAATGAATACAGCCGCGGATTCCGTTTACAAGCCGCTTGTGCGCAATATTGCAACATATGCAGCTATAGATTCGTCAAATTTCAAATTGGTGCTGTCCAAGCCGAATTCATTTGTTCCTGAAATGATGACTTTTCCAATACTTCCAAAGCATCAGTTTAACCAAATGGATATCTTATCTGCAAAGCTAAACTTCAAACCTGTCGGTACCGGACCTTACAAGTTCGAATCGTATTCCGATAAAAAACAGGTCATATTGAAGGCGGATAAAAACTGGTGGTACCTGGGAATTGATAATAACAGCAAGAACAGTATGTACATTGATACAATCAATGTTAATGTTTTTAAAAATACGGATGATGCAATGGGAGCTTTACAGACTGGCGACATTGATGTAATGGGGATTGATTCGGGTGATTTCTCAAAGTACAACGGAAGAACCGACCTTACTATAAAAAAATATACTTCAAGAGAATTTGAAATGCTGGCATTTAATCTCAGTAACCCTGCTTTGAGCGATAAATATGCCCGCAAGGCTATTTCTCTGGCAATCGACAGGGAAAAGCTGATTACTTCAATACTTCCAGGTGATGCGCAGGCTTCTGAAATACCCATCCTTCCAGACAGCTGGATTTCCGATTTAAATGACATATCGACGGATCTGTCTTTACTAAATACGCTTACATCAACAGTAAGCCCGTCCGGAATCACTCAGGAAGGGACAGACAATACAACGGGCGAAGTTGATGCAGTGTCAACGAATACAGCCGTCTCTATGAATAAATCGGCAGCAGTTGTCACAAATGCCGCTATTACTGCAAAAACACCAAAGGAAGCATTGCTGCTGGGCGGCTGGAAAGAAAGCAAACAGGGCTATTATAAGGTAATCGGCGGCGTACGGAAATATCTTAAGATAGAACTGCTGGTCAATTCCAACAACAGTATCCGTGTGCAGGCTGCACAAATGATTTGTTCACAGCTGAATCAGGCAGGAATTCCGGCAGTTTGTACACAGGTTGATTGGAACGAACTGCTTGCAAGGACCAATACTGCAAAATTCGATCTGGTCTTTATTGGATGTAGAATTCCACAGATACCGGATATTTCATATTTATATTCGAGCAGCTACCTTCCAGTTTCACTGCCGCTATCTTTTGATAATGCCCGTAATATTTCAGGGTATTTCAATATGCAGCTTGATTCATATATTAACGCCTTATTTAAAGAAGACAATAAGGACAGCAAAAAGGTCATTTATAAAGCAATCCTTGAGCAAATATCAAACGACACACCGTATGTTGGCCTTTATTTTACCAGAAATGCCATGGTTTACGGTAAGAACCTGAGAGGACCGCTGACTCCTGATACATGGAACCGGTATAACGATATCATACACTGGTATAAGCCGCAGCAGCGGTAAACATATAAAATATGAAAAGGGAAGGTTCAAACGAATGCTTTGGATTATGATCATAATTATTATTGTAGCCATTGACCAGATTGCAAAATACTTTGTAGTTGCAAATATACAGACAGACCAGATGATTCCTGTCATTGACAAGTTTTTCTACCTTACGCTTCACAGAAATTCAGGAGGTGCCTGGAGCATAATGGAAGGCAGCAGGACAGTGTTTCTGATTGTTATTCCCATTATTTCGGCGGTCGTAATCTATTTTATCATTAAAAATAAAAGTCCTTTCCTGAGATTATCACTTTCCATGGTATTGGGAGGTGCAATAGGGAATTATATTGACAGGCTGCTTATTGGAAAGGTTACGGATTATCTGCTTTTTTATTTTGGTTCTTATGCATTTCCAATTTTTAATGCTGCAGATATGGCAGTAACCGGTGGCACGATTCTTCTTGCTATTTATTTGCTCTTTATCTATAAAGAACCGTCAAAGTTGCAGGAAGAAGGAAAAAAATCAAAAGAATTGGATACCGGGGATGAAATAAAAGATGCAGAATGAGTATTTTGAAGCTACAGAACAGGATGCAGGCAAACGTCTGGATGTCTGGCTAACTGAAAAACTTGGAAAGTTCTCGCGGTCCCATACTGAAAAACTGATTGACGACGGCAATGTCCAGGTGAACGATAAAAAGGAAAAACCGGGATACAAGCTTAGAATGAATGACAACATATCCATGATTATTCCGGAACCGGTGCAACTGGAAGTGAAAGCTGAAAGCATAAAGCTCGATGTTCTTTACGAAGACAGCGATATCATCGTTATAAACAAACCAAGAGGCATGGTGGTTCATCCGGCTGCCGGCAATTATACCGGAACACTGGTAAATGCATTACTGGACCATTGTAAAGATTCGCTCTCTGACATCAACGGAGTCATCAGGCCGGGTATCGTTCACCGGATTGACAAGGATACTTCGGGCGTTCTGGTCGTTGCAAAGAACAACGGCTCACACGGCAAGCTTTCGGACAAGTTGAAGGAGCACGATATCAACAGGGTATACATTGCCTTGGCTGAGGGCACCATCCATGAAGAAAATGGGAAGATTGACGCACCCATAGGAAGACATCCGGTCGAAAGAAAGAAACAGGCGGTTGATGTAAAAAGCGGAAGGCGGGCGGTAACCTATTTCAAGGTTCTGGAACGCTTTAAAACCGCAACATTGCTTGAGCTCAGGCTGGAAACCGGAAGGACGCATCAGATCAGGGTCCATATGTCTTATATCGGCCATCCGCTGGTTGGTGACCTTGTATATGGAAAAAAGAAGCAAAAATACGGCTTTGAGGGACAGGCACTCCACGCAAGACTTCTTGGATTTGAGCATCCGGGTACAGGTGAATATGTACAGTTTGAGGCAGAGCCTCCGGAGGAATTTCAAAAACTGGTTGGGAAATTCCGTGCGGAGTGAATAGTATTTAAAATCGGGTGATTTTTCGGGAAGAGGAAAGTTCTAAGTCTCGGCGATCAATTTGCCTAATTCAGCCAGATCATACCCGCCCAATCCCTGCAATTCGTTTTTAAATTCCTGGGAACGAAGTATTTCGACAATTGCGCTAAAAGCAGGTTGGTTCATATCTTCCTTTTTGATTATCAAGTCATATTGCTCTTTTTGAATAGGAATAAAGTCGATCCCTTTTACCTGCAGACAGACCTTTTCATTTCCCATACCAAGATCAGCTTCTCCACGGGCAACTGCGCTGGCGACTGCCAGATGGGACTGACACTCTCTTGAATATCCGTGAATGTTTTTTCCTGATATCCCCATTTTGTGAAGATGTTCATCCAGTAATATCCTTGTACCGCTTCCTTTTTCACGATTTACCATAGTAATATCAGAGCGGCGCAGATCTGAAATATCCTTTATGTGCCTGGGGTTGCCCTTCGCCACATAAAAGCCTTGCATACGGGCGGCAAGACGGATGATTACCGCAGGAGTACCAGGGAGCATGCGCTCTATAAATGGCAGGTTGTACCCGTTGGTGCGGCTATCCCACATATGGGCGGTAGCTACTTGCACATCACCTTTATATAATGAATAGATTGCATTGTAACTGCCCTCATATGAACGCAGCGCACGCACGCCTTTCGGGTGACTGTCCAAATATCGGCACAGAACATCCAGAATGACATCCTGACCGGAAATTACAAAGGAATTGCCTTTCTCAGCTCTTTCCTCGTATACAGACGGAGGGGTAAAATTGTTGAAATCCGGGGCTGAAGAACTTTTTTGGGGAACATCCCTCGTTTTATTTTTATAGTTCTCTACGTCCGACAAATCCACACGTAACTTTTTACCGACCCTGTAAGAGTTCAATTCTTTTCGTTTTACAAGTTCGTAAACGGTACTTTTTGATATTTTAAGTATTTCAGCTACTTCCTGAGGGGTTAAGGTTTTATTTTCCATCATATGTCGACAAGCCTTTCGTTCGCAAGTTATGTAAAAAAGTATATCATACTTCTCAGGTACAGGGAATATGAAAAAGTATTTCAATAATAAGCCGTTTACTAAGTTGAATAACTGTTAAAATTGGAAGAAACGGTGCTAAACTGTACATAACTGTACAAAACCGCACAAGATTAAATGAAGGACGTAATACAAAAACTTGCAATATGGAAACAAAACATTCATTTTGAGCATTAACTAAGAATTGATAAAACGCAGCAATAACAAGGAATTAGTAATAATTAATAAATATTATGGATGAAAACATTAATAAAATATGCAGGATTGAGAATTAAAAGTTGCAAAATAGTATTGACAACTAATAATCTATCCTCTACAATGTACATAAGCAAATTGAACCTGGGTGAATCGGGATAACAGGAATACCAGTGGCTGTTGTCATGATTCATTTTACAAATAATAAACCTGAGATACCGGGAAGTGTATAAGAAGGTTTTACATGAACCTCAAACATTAAGCATCATGCGGCTTATATTGGGGGAGACGGATTACTAATAAACCTTGACCGTTTAGCGAGTATTCCTGATTTAAAAATCAGAGAATGCCCGCTTTTATTTATTTTATGGTAAAAAACTAAAAAATCAGGGAGGTTTTATTTATGAGACAGGTAGCGATTTATGGAAAAGGTGGTATAGGTAAATCTACTACTACACAGAACCTGACAGCAGGTTTGGGCGAGATGGGAAAAAACATTATGATTGTCGGATGCGACCCGAAAGCTGATTCTACGAGGCTTGTGCTTGGAGGATTGGCTCAGAAAAGTGTTCTTGACACTTTGCGGGAAGAAGGAGAAGAGGTTGAGATTGAAAACATCATGAAAAAGGGCGTTTTCGGAATCAGGTGCGTTGAGTCCGGCGGACCTGAGCCGGGTGTAGGTTGTGCCGGCAGAGGAATCATTACCTCAATCAACATGCTGGAGCAGCTCGGCGCTTATACGGAAGATCTGGATTATGTATTCTATGATGTATTGGGAGACGTTGTATGCGGTGGATTTGCAATGCCGATCAGAGAAGGGAAAGCACAGGAAATCTATATCGTAGCCAGTGGTGAAATGATGGCCCTGTATGCAGCGAACAACATCTGCAAAGGAGTTCAGAAATATGCAAATACAGGGGGTTGCAGACTGGGCGGCATTATCTGCAACAGCAGAAAAGTGGATGGAGAAAGAGAACTTCTGGAAGCTTTCTCGAAAGAACTCGGAAGCCAGCTGATTTATTTTGTGCCAAGAGACAATATGGTACAAAGAGCTGAAATAAACAAAAAGACAGTTATCGAGTTTGATCCCGGCGCTGAGCAGGCGAATGAATACAGGGGATTGGCAAAAGCGGTGGATGCCAATGACATGTTTATTATACCGAAGCCAATGGTGCAGGATCGTCTGGAGCAGA
>JAEWQC010000019.1 GCA_023399355.1 Bacillota bacterium
GCGTATATAGAGCTGCGTTATACGAAAATATCCCCTTGATATTTTTCGGATTGGTTTGAAAGAAAAATCCCGTATCGCATTTAAATTGCTCAAAAACCGCATCGAAATGTCCCTGTTTATGTAAGTTTCCCAGAGCAAGCACCGTATTCACCAAAAACGGTTTACCGTATTGACCTTCCCACTTCCCCAAAAACTTCTCAAATGTATAATGTTGATTTTTAAAGCTCTTACTTGCCAATTGCCTTACCTCTTTAAAAAGTTCATTGAAAGAAATGCCGCTGTCGATAATATTTTTAAGTATCACAACTTGATTTCCATTGTACGGTTCTTCTTTCTCAATAGCAGGTGAGGCAATCATGATGGATTCCTGTCCAACATGTTTGTACAAAAAAACATAAAGGGCACTGAGCATTATGCTGTAAATATCCAAATCACAGTTTCCGGAAAAATCAGATAGCTTCTTTGACAAACTGCCGCCTAAATTTATCTCACAGGCTGCCCGTCGAAAGCCGCCGCTGCTTACGAAATCATAAGGCGGATAGCTTGGCTCGATATCTTCCGATAATAGTTCAAGCCAATAATTCTCTTCTGCATATTCTGTTGAGTCACTGCATAAATTTTCTTTCATCTCACTGCACATTTCTGTACCCTCCATCATTATCAAAACAAGTTTTGTCCAATATGATTGAAACCAACTTCACATATCCGGAAATAGCGCCTTCTATTTTTTCCCTCTTCAACCTGGCAATGTTATATTCACAACTCAATTCAATTTCAGGGCCATTTTCGAAAATTTTAAAAATAATATCAAAAGTACTTTGCGATATATTCTGTTGAATACCTCCAAAACAGAAAAGGGGGATTATTTCATTGTGTTCTTTGTCAATGTTTATCCTGTTAAACGTTGACAAGGAACAGCCTGATCTTTCAGAAAAATTCTCATATTCAAGTTTTATTTTCTCGAATAAATCCGGCAAGCTGCTGCAGTTATCCATATTTACACTTAATGGGCGGATTTTTTTGGAATGGGCAAAAAGAGTCTGAATAGTTATGGTCTGCTTGTCCGATATATCCGACATGAGATAAATGAAGCAAGCTGTTAATATATCAACAAGGGCAGTTCCTTCTGCTTGTTGAACTTTTCGTAATTTTTCACATTCCTGTTCATCAAGCTTCATATTAAATATCGTTCCTTCTTCCGGTTTTCCAGTGTCCAGGAAATAGTCCTCGGGGAATTCCACCTTTTCAATATTCAAAATATTGCTTCCATCCTCACAGTTTTCATCAATATACTCAATGAGCTTCCCAATCGTTGAGTAAGTGAACAAATCTGCGATTTTCACTTT
The DNA here is from genome assembly GCA_023399355.1 of Bacillota bacterium. GTDB lineage: Bacteria > Bacillota > Clostridia > Acetivibrionales > DTU013 > UBA1305. Next base: position 1,347 of record JAEWQC010000019.1, read on the forward strand.
CCCCGGATAAATTTCTTCAATCTTTGCATGGAGCATAACCAGGCTCAGCGAGTTCCCGCCAAGTTCAAAAAAATTGTCATGAATCCCAATATCATCTCTGTTTAAGACATCCTGCCAGACTTCTACCAGTCTTTTTTCCGCTTCCGTACTCGCCGCCTCAAACTCGGCAGACAATGCATTTCGGCCTTTATCAGGCTCAGGCAGCTCTTTTCTGTTTATTTTTCCATTCGGCAGCAACGGTAATTGATCCAGCCTTATATATACGCCGGGCACCATGTATTCCGGCAGCTTTCTTCCCAGGGAACCAATTATTTCGGATTTTGCTATTTCTCTTGCGCATACGTAATAACCAACAAGGTATTTATCTCCCGCATTGTTGTCTTTTGCAACTACTACGCAATCGCTTATCCCCTCAATATTCCTGACAGCCTCTTCTATTTCACCCAGTTCTATACGATATCCACGCAGTTTGAGTTGGAAATCGGCTCTTCCGATATACTCAATCTCGCCGTTTGCAAGCCAGCGGGCCAAATCTCCCACACAATACATTCTCTCTCCTTTGACAAACGGATCGGGAATGAATTTCTCGTTTGTAAGCTCCGCTCTTCCCAGATACCCTATTCCAACCCCGTCTCCGGCAATGAATAGTTGTCCTGTTACTCCCACAGGCAATACTCTCTGGTCTTTATCAAGTATGTAAATCCGTGTGTTGGATATCGGCTGCCCAATCGTAATATCCTTTTGTCCGGTTAACTCCTTGATCGTTGACCAAACTGTGGTTTCTGTGGGACCATACATATTGTAAATACGGGCATTTGAAATACTGCTCAAATCTGCGAGAAGCCTTGGGGATATTGCTTCTCCTCCAATCATAATCGTCTTTACTGTATTGAAACATTCCCTGTCGCCCCCCCCAGTCATCAAAAGCTGCATCCGCGAAGGAGTAGTTTGAACCATATCTATTTTATTATCAATAATCAAGCGGCTTAATAACTTCGAATCCTTCTGACATTCCTCATCAGCAATAACAATTTTCAAACCTTTTATAAGCGGAAGAATCGTCTCAAGCACGAATATGTCAAAGGATAGTGTGGTCAGAGCCAATATTGCACTCCCATATGCAAACTCAATCCTTGAACACACTCCTTCGATGAAATTTATAACATTTCCATGCTTGATCATTACTCCTTTTGGTTTTCCTGTCGAACCTGACGTATATATGACATAAGCCGGATCTTCCGGAGAGTTTGCAGTTCTGATTTCTTTAGGATCACTCCTATTTATATAAATTTCAGGGTCTTTCAAGTCAAAGATCTCTCCCGGAAATACATTACCGCCTGCCCCCGCACCATAAGTCAAAAGCAGCTCCGCCCCGCTGTCTTCAATCATATAGTTTACCCGTTCTTCCGGATATTCAGGGTCAATCGGGAGATAAGCCCCACCCGCCTTAAGTATGCCAAGTATTCCCACGATCATTTCCAAAGACCTTCTTGTCATGATTCCAACAATACTTCCGGTCTTAACTCCTTTATTTGCAAGAACTCCGGCCAGACTGTCCGACTTTGTGTCCAGTTCTCCAAAGGTCATTTTTGTGCCGTTAAAAACAAGTGCAGTGCTGTTAGACATTTCCGAAGCTCTCAATTTGAACATTTCCTGAATAGTTCTATGTTTCTGATATTCAACCGCAGTGTTGTTAAAGCCTTCTACAACCAACGTCTTTTCGGCAGCAGAGAGCATTTCGGCATCCTTTATGCGGATATCCAGATTTTCAATTTCAAGTACGGAGCCAAGTATATTCATATAGTGACCGGCATATTGCTCAATTGATTTTGAAGTAAAGGCGTAAGTGTTGTACAGGATACAGCCCTCTACCATGCCTCCGGACATATCAAATGAAAAGACCAGATCACTTTTGCAAGTATCAACAATACATTTGTCATGTATATTGCCCATACAACACATAATATTGAACTTTGGACTATCAGACTCCCCTAAAAAGAGATTCAACTCTTTGGATATCCTGCAAAAAGGATAATTCTGGTTTTCATATGCTTCAAGGGCAGATTGCCTCACCTTCAGCAAAAGCTCCTTAAAGGTGGAGTCCCCGTCCACATCATCACATATGGCCACCTGTTCATTCAGCGTATCGTCGCTGCAGTTTTGCTTCAATACTGGCGAACCAACTGTAATAAGCCTGTTTCCCGAATATCTGTATATTAAGACCTTCAAGCCTGAAAGCAGAACCAAATAAAGGGCCAATGCCTTGTTATTACTTAATTTGATTAACTTTTTACAAAGGTCTGCAGTAAACTTTATTTTACATGTTTCTCTTTTAAATTCATGCAGTCCAATATGATTTGTTTCAGATAAATATGTTTCAGGCATATCAAAAGAAAGCTTTTGCAGCCAGTAATTCTTTTCTTTCAGATATTTTCCTTGTGAAAGCAATAAATTTTCATCAACCGTCTGTAACATTCAACGTATACTCCCTTCAAGCAACCGAAACCTGCAACACTTCCTGATTTAGCCTTTGATAATTGATAAACGCCCTGCCTGTCACAATTCAACATAGGTCTCTTTGCAGAAGTAATATCCGCCAGGTTCACTTTTCTTATTGAAAGCATCTCGATAGTAGCTTTTTTCACTTTCACTGATATTGCAAAGTGCTATTCTTGGATTTCGTCCGCCCGCAGCATTTTTCAGTTTATTCCATCTGACCATGATTTTTTCCGGCTTGACCTTATCCTTGAATTTACTTGACGGAGCTCCTTTTATATCACTGTATTCATGAAAGAAAAACATATTTAAGCATTGATCCTTTTCAAAAAAGTCTCTCAATTCTTTGAACATGTCGTCGGTCTCTCCGGGAAATCCCACAATAAAATCAGCTGTGATAAAAAGATTCGGGCACTCTTCCTTGAACTTGCAGATAATTTTATAAGATTCTTGAAATCCTGCCGGTCTGCCCATTTTTATCAATATTTCATCGTTTACATGCTGTAATCCTATATGCAGCGAATTGATGAATCCCCTTTTACATAATGACAGTATCCCTTCCCAATATAGATTAAGCCACCTGATGTGAAGATTGCCGAAATAGAATTTTACATTGGGTTCGATTTTCAGGAGATATTCCATCAGTTCGATGATGTTGGTGCCGCAATCATAGCCGTATCCAAAAGTATCGACACCCATAAGCTCGATTTTTGTATATCCGGCTTTTACAGCCAGTCTGAATTGAGCTTCTATTTCATTCAAAGCTGTACTTTTTATATCTCCCCGTGCTTTGTTTACTACACAGAAAGTACATTGTTTCAAGCATCCGTCCTCAATCAAAATGCTGAAAAGCTGATTCTTTTCGCGTTCCGCCTCTTCAACAGGGGAATTATACACATTCGTAACTTCTATACTGCTGTAGGGAACTTCCGCATGAATCATTCCATCCAGTAAAGATTCATTTCCGGCTTCGACAATGCAGCCGTCAAACAGCTTTTTTAACTCCTGTTCATGCGTTTTTAGCTGGCATCCCATAAGGATAATTTTCTCCCTGGGAAAATTTATCGCTTTCAATTGTTCCAGTGAAGCCTTTACCGCACCATGCATAAGGTCATGAAAGCCACATGCTGAAAACACAACCAACTCTGCATCGAAGTTGGTGGAAATAATCCACCCGTTGGAAACAAAGTATTTTTCAAGCATTGAGAAATATCTTTTGTTCATGCCGCATATAAGGTTATTGGTAAGTATTGCGACCTTTTTTCCCGTTTTATTTCCGGACATCTGTGTCCCCCCCTTTTTTTAAGCCGATCGCTGTTAAAAATTGAATTCAGCCTCCAATGCTATGTCTTTCTCCTCCAAATCCGCCTGTTTTACGTCCGCATATGCAGCTTTTTTATATTTTTCCTTTAATAATTTCTCTTCGGTTTTTGAGAGTACTTCTATATCTCCAAGTAACGTATCAGGATTTCCAGCCACCTGGGAAGCAATATGAATATAGTGTTCGGCCAATCTTTCAACTGTTGCTTTTTTAAACAGCTTTGTCGAATATTCCAGGGCAAACAAAATTTGGTCCTGGTGTTCGTATGCCATCATATTCAAGTCATTGATTGCTACTTTGGTGTTGTAATCAACCGGGCTGAATTTCAATCCGCCGATCTCTTTTTCGGATACATCCATGTCTTGTAATGTAAATGCTGTAGTATACAATGGATTCCTGCTGATGTCCCTTGTTGATAAAAGCCTGTCAACAAGCGTTTCAAACTGGTAATCCCTATTTTCGTAAGCCTCTAATGCGTTAGTCCTTACTTCTCCTAAAAATTGATGAAAGCTCTTTTCCACAACAGGATAGTTTCTCATGGGAAGCATATTGATCAATACTCCTATTACACACTCCAAATCTGAATCAGGTCTCAGCGCCACAGTCGATCCTACGACAATATCCTCTTGTCCCGAATACTTTAAAAGCAATACGTTATATACTGCGAGCAATACCATATAAAGGCTGGTGTTTGAAGCTGATGCAAGCGCACTGAGTTCTGATGCCAGCTCTGATCCTATTTCAAACCTGATGCAGTCTCCTTCAAAACTCTGGATTTCCGGTCTTGGGTAGTCGGTGGGAATTTCAAGAACGGGCAGTTCACCGGAAAACCGGTTAAGCCAGTATTCTCCCTGTTTTTTTACAGCATCCGATTTCAGGAGATTATTCTGCCAGGTTGCAAAATCCTTGTACTGTATTCTCAAAGGAGGTAATAGTTCCTTGTTGTACAGCTTGAAAAATTCCTTTACCAGAATTCCCATGGATAGACCGTCAGAAATGATGTGATGCATATCATACATGAGTAGATACTTGTTTTCAGAAAACTTCACAAGCTTTACCCTCATCAGGGGTGCTTTACTCAAATCAAAATCCCTGACAAATTCATGAGCTAAAATATTAGCTTTTTCAGCATCATTATGCGGAGATATTTCAAAATCATTAATAAAACTGCTTTCATCATATTCTGCATATTGTATCCTGAACTCGGCAGGATCATTTATGATCTGTACAGGTTGCCCCTCCACAATCCCAAAGGAGGTTCTCAGGGTTTCATGCCTCCTGACCAGAGCGTTAAAGGCATCCTCCAACAGCTTGACATCAAGCCCGCCTTCTATGATAGTCATTCCTGTTATATTTGCATTTGTCTTTACATCGCTGAACTGATGCACCACAAAAAACCTTTTCTGAGCGGAAGATAAGGGATAATACGCTTTTATTGAAGCAGCCGGTATGCCGGAATACAAAATTTCTTCAGACCCGGATCGTATCCTATCGAGATATTCTGCAAAGCCATATATAGTCGGGAACTTGAAAAGCTGTGTCATTTCGGCCTTTACGGAAAATCGCCTGTTAACACTGTTTATGATTTTCATTACGGATAAGGAGTTTCCGCCTATCTCAAACAAGCTGTCATAAATTCCTATTTTACTAACACCCAATATTTCTTCCCAGATCCTTACAAGCATTATTTGAGTTTGTGTTTGAGCAGCGGCATAGTCATTTTCATGTTTTACCCCTGCAGTTATCTCAAGTGCGGTTAATGCTTTTCTGTCTATTTTCCCATTGGGGGTGAAAAGCATTTTTTCAAGTCTTAAAAAGTGAGAAGGGATCATATATTCCGGCAACTTATTCCGCAAGTGACTTTTTAGCTCTTTATACGTATGTTCTTTTTGGGACACATAGTAGCAAACCAGAACATTGGTATCTCCAATTTTCTTTGCGATAACCGCAGTTTTATCCACCAATCCTCCGGTAAGTAAAACACTTTCGATCTCACCTGTTTCTATCCGGTATCCTCTTACTTTAACCATACCGTCTTTTCTGCCGTAATATTCAATATTCCCATCCGGCAAGATTCTGCCTGTATCACCTGTCCTATAAATCAGCTCACCGTTTCCCTCAAAAGCTACAAATACCTCTTTTGTTTTTTCTTCATCCTTGTAATAGCCCTTGGTAACATTGGCCCCACTTATATAAATCTCACCGGGTATTCCTATTCCGCTTGGTCTTCGTCCGGCATCAAGAATAAGAACCTTATTGTTTGCAATGGGCTTGCCTATAGGCAATGATACCAATTGTTCCAATTCTCCCCCGATCTTGTAACTGGTCACCCATATGGTGGCTTCGGTAGGCCCATACATATTTACAAGTTCGGCGTCCCTGAAATCAGTTCTGATTTCCTTTGCCAATTCAACACTCCAAGCCTCTCCGCCAATCATGATACGTCTGATGTCCCGCATACAGTTCTGTCTGTATTTATCCGGCTTATTCCCCAATGCAGCCAGCATTTGAGACATTAATGCAGGTACCGAGTGCCATATATTGATTTTTTCCCGGTTGATATATTCAACAAGCTTGTCCGTATCTTTCAGCAGGCCGGATGAAAGGATATGCAGGCAGGCACCGCCGAGCAGCGGGGCAAATATCTCAAATACAGAAATGTCAAAGCTTATGGAAGTAACAAGCATCATACTGTCTTTTTCACAAATGCGGCTGTCAGCTATACTCCATTTCAGATAATTCACCGCATTCCTTTGAGTAACCATAACTCCTTTGGGAAGCCCTGTCGATCCTGAGGTATAGATCAAGTACATCAGATCTTCAGGCGTTGAATTCGGGAGGGAATTTTCAACAGCTTCCTTTCTCACATCCTGCCAGCAGTAACTCCTTTTTGCAGCATCCGTCCCGCAAGCATTGTCCTCCGAAAGCAGCACCAGCGAATTGAAGCGGTTTCCATCCTGAACAATTTCTTTCACTTTATCCATGAGGCAGCTTTCGGTAACCAATATCTCAACTTCACTTTTTCCCAATATATATGCTATTCTGGAAGCGGGATAATCCGGATCGACAGGCAGGTATGCCCCGCCTGCTTTGAGAATTCCCAACATGCCCACCGGTATGCTGATCCCTCTTTCAAGCATTAATCCAATTGGTTTGCCTGCCTTTGCGCCTTCTTTTTTCAATAAACCTGCAAGTTGGTTAGAAATTTTATTTAATTGACCGAAGCTCAGACTGTCGCTTTCAAAGACTACAGCAATATGATCAGGCGTTTTTCCCACTTGTTCGTAAAACAGCTCGCTTATAGTCTTATCCGGCAGGTATTCATCCACCCGGTAACTGAAGTCTGTAAGAAGCCTTGTCTTTTCTTCTTCGGACAACATCCCGATATCACGCAATTTAGCCTGTGGATTTTCTACAATATTCTCAAGTAAGTTAATAAAATGTTCGGCCATCCTTTTTATGGTTTCACTTCTAAACAGCCTTGTGCAATATTCCAGTTCGAACTTTATTACACCGTCAGATTCTTTTGCGGTTAAGGTAATATCGCACTTGGATGATCCGGGGTTATACTCCATGGGAGTGAACCTGAGGCTGTCAATTTCTATTACAGGCATAGCGGTATTTTGAAGAATAAACATGGTATCAAAAACAGGACTCCTGCTTAGGTCCCTTTTTACATTGAGTTTCCGGACAAGCTCCTCAAATGGATACTCTTGATTTTCATAGGCTTCTACAGCATTTCCCTTTACTTCGTTCAAAAACTCAACAAAGGTCTTTTCAGCCTCCGGTCTATTTCTTAAAGCAAGAGTATTGATAAATACGCCGATCATTTTCTCCAGATCGCCATGATTCCTGCCTGCAACGGGCGTACCTGCAATGATGTCCTCCTGCCCCGCATATTTCGATAACAACAGGTTATAAGCACCAAGCAAAACCATAAACAATGTTGTTCCTGTCAGTGACGAGAGTTCTGCAAGCTTTCCGGCCAGTTCCCCTCCGGCTTCAAACTTGATCCTGTCACCTTCAAAGCTCTGAATTGCCGGTCTTTGATAATCCAAAGGCAGTTCAAGTACGGGCATTTCCCCTGAAAACCTGTCAAGCCAGTATTCTTCCTGTGATTTAACAGCATTTTCATTGAGCAGCTTATTCTGCCATTGCGAAAAATCCTTGTACTGAATCCTTAACGGCTGCAAATTTTCACCTGCATATATCCATGAAAGCTCTTCCAAAAAGATACCCATGGATGAACCATCGGATATGATGTGATGCATGTCAATCACAAGTACATGGCGGACTGCTGAAAGCTCTACAAGACCTATATTCAACAGTGGAGCTTTTGCCAGATCAAAAGGTTTCATAAAATTATTTATAACCTTATCCAGGTCGTCCTCTCCCGCTGCTAATAAGCACATATGAATATCCGCTTCCTTATGAATCCTCTGCATTGGTTCATCCTCAATGAATTCAAAGGATGTTCTCAGGGATTCATGCCTTTGGACAAGTATTTCCAGCGCCTGCTGGAGTCTGTCTTTTTCAACGGCCCCTTCAATGCATACTGCCATGGGCATATTATAATTGATCTGCTTGCTGTCAAGCTGGTTTAATAAATAAAGCCTCTTTTGCGGGGAAGATAATGGGTAATACTCTTTATTCCCGGCCGGCTCTATGGAGGAGTAAGTATTTTTATCCGAGGAAGCAATAAGCAATGCAAGATCCTTTATTGAAGGATTCTGGAAAACAGCACCTATGGAAATATCCGCGTTGAGATACCTGGATATCTTTGATACCAACGTTGCAGCTTTAAGTGAATGCCCTCCCATTTTAAAGAAGTCATCGTTTCTTCCCGCCCTGGCAACTCCCAGTATCTCCCGGTATATTTCCGAGAGCCTTCTTTCGGTAAAATTCCGCGGTTCTTCGTAGTCCGCATATACAACAGCTTTTTCAAGTATTTCTTCCACCGGCAGCAAAGACAAGCTTCTGCCTGTATGGTATTTTATTGGCAACAAATAGCTTCTGTGCAACAGGTTTTCATCATTTACAGTACTGATATTCCAGGTTCTATTTTGAATGGCCCGGTTTATGTTTTGTTTGTCAGCAAAAACATCTTCCGCTTTCTCAGAAGGCTCCGGAATGCACTCCGGCTGAGGTGCTTCACAGGAAGACATATAGTAAAAATCCACATAATCCTTTTGTTCCGGTATTTTATCCGTTGAAACAGAATAACAAACACCGTCCGGCACCTCTCCAACCCGGTCCCATCCTGTTCTTTCAAGAAATCCTGCAAACGGCATGTTTTTTGTTGTCGGATGATAGTTGGCTTTCAGCTGGGTAAAACCGTTTTCTTTGCAGTAACGTCCAAGTCCTGCCAGGATAACATCTTCCACATTTCTTCCCAGCGCTCTGCAGCTTAATAAAAATGTATCAAGAAATAATTCCGATTCTTTCCCGGTAACAATTAATACGCCTACCAACCCATAGTCCCCGAATTTGTCCGACACATTGACTGTAAGGCATACGGTATCTTTTTCCGTTGAAAGCTCCAGAATTTCCTGTTCATTCCTCCGAATGGCACTTAAATTGAACTGGTTTGTCCTGTGTGTGAGCTGGGCTGCCCTTGAAGCCTGAGCAGCCTCCATTTTGTTCATACTGATTTTTAAACCAAGCTCTTTTATAAATTCTTGTAAGGAAGTTTTCTCGTCCCTGATCTCATGTCTTTTCCTTTCTGCAATATACATCTGTGTTCTGTTCCTGTCTTCCCCTGTCACCTGCCGACTGTCAAAAGCCCATATATGCTCTAAAAATGCAGGGATCTCTTCCGGGTTTCCGGGCATCTCAATGGTTAATACTTCAGGGCAGTTGGTCATGACCTCGCAGCATTCCACCGGACTGTCATCCATAAATACAAAGCTATCCGGACCGAGGTTCAATTCCGTTGCCAAAGCTTTCAGATTATCCGATTTTGCCTCCCAGTTTATTTTCCATGCTGCAAGATGATCTTTTTTTATGATCATTTCCGTATTTTTTTCGAGAACTTCCATCACATCTGTTTCATTATTCTTACTGCACAAGACTAATAGTGCACCCTCCATGCTTTTCTTCAGTAAAAACCTTTGAAGGGCTTTATGCGCTTCCCGTACCCGTACCCCCAGTGGTCCGTCTTCGCCGCAGACACCTTCCCAAAGGGTATTGTCACAATCCAGAGCTATCACTTTAAACGGCTGTTCATGAAGAGAACATATCTTCCTGGCAATGAATGTCCCCATTGCAGCGTAGAATTCTTCACTAAATGGCAAGTGCCCGTTCTTATCCTTTACCGGATCAAATACTTCATCAATTTCATAAAGTGCCGGAAGTGTTCTGAAATCAATCACTTTCACGTTTTGGAGTTCTCTTGCCTCTTCCTCCCAGCGTTCATACAAATCTTCTACTGTATTTAAAATTTCCCTGCTCAGTTTAAGGTGGGTGGAAACAGGGAATATGCCAACCCAATAAATTGATCCCTGTTTTCTGTTTTTGAAAGCTTCAATAAACTCTTTATAACTTCCTTTTAAGTTTTGCCGCATTATCTCATCTGTTGAACTGCTGTCACGGATCCAATCCTCAAAGCGCACTAATATAAGGTTCGTTCCTGGATTTTTTGCAATAATGCTGTTCCGATCCAGCAATTGTTGAAATACTTGGTTATATGGCGCAAAACCGACCTCGATATTTAATCCGAATTGCCTGCACCACCACTTTATATAGTTATCAACCGGATCAGCTACAAATGTGGCACTTACCGCAAGCTTGACAACACCTTCTTTCCCTTCGGCATTCAAGCTTCTCTTATGCTCAAGCAATTTTTTTTCTTCTTCTGTGAACAGCTCTATTTCAGATATTTTTTGTGTGGGACTTTCCACAATGGCATCCAAGAGTAAAGCAAAGTGATTGACAAAGTCCTCCATGGTCTCCTGCCTGAAAAGGTACGGATTATATTGCATCAGGCACAGGGTGTCTCCATTGCCTTCTTTTAAAATATCCATTTTAAAATCCAGGGTGGATACTTCTTTTTCAAATTTGTATTCATAAAGCTTCAAGCCTTCAAATTCTATTTCCGCCCCCCTGTCAAACTGGTTCTGAAAAACCATCATTGTGTCAAACAAGGGATTTCTGGATGTTCCGGCATTGAAATTCATTTCTTCTATCATTTTTTCAAAAGGATACCCCTGATTTTCATACCCGCCTAATAAAAGCATCTGAACAGCCTTCAAATATTGGGAGAATGTATAACTGCCTGCTGCATTGATCCTGACCGGAAGGAAATTGATAAATACTCCTATCACATTTTGAAGTTCGGCCTGCTGTCTTCCGTCGGTTAGGCCGCCTATTACCAAATCTTCCTGACTGCTGTATTTGCTTACCAGGAGCGCATAGCCTGAAAACAGGAATGAGTTCAAGGTACATCTGTTTTTTAGTGCAAATGCTTCATATTTATTTATTTTTTCAACCGGAAGTACCAGTTTCACTGTCCTTCCTGCAAAATTCCTCTTTTCGGAACGCTTATAGTCCAGCGGCATATTGAGTACCGGCAACCGGTCCTTGAAAGTATTTTTCCAGTACTCCTTCTGGTTTTTTACCCTTTCGGACAGCAGGAATCTGTTCTGCCATTCGGAAAAATCCTTGTACTGAATCTTTTGACAGGGAAGCTGCCGTCCTTTATACAATTCCGCAAATTCCCATATGAAAATTTCCGTAGATATTCCATCTGATATGATGTGGTGGGCATCGTATAAAAGAGCGTACTTCCGGCTTCCAAGCTTTACTAGTCCAATTCTCAGCAGGGGAGCCATACTGAGGTCAAAAGGCTTAACAAAGCTGTTCATAATATGGCTCAGTTCTGCATCAAAGCACTCCCCCCCTGCATCTGAATATTCTTCAGATAGCTCAAATTTACAGACTGTAAAGTCAGCTGTTTTATGAATGAGCTGTACCGGTTCGCCATCCTTAACATGAAAGGATGTCCTGAGTATTTCATGCCTTTGAATCAATTCACCGATACAGTTCTCCATGCGTACTATGTCCGGTTCGCCTTCAATGATCCTTATGGCGGACATATTATAGCCTGTTCCTATCCCTTCATGCTGGCTTAGTATGTAAAGCCTCTTTTGAGCGGAAGACAAACTATAGGTTTCTTTCTCCCCTGCTGCTTCTATTTCCGGATATGTGCCTGTACCTGAAAGTTTTATATATTCCGCAAGCTGACGTACGGTAGGTTTTAAAAATACTTCGCTTAAGGGTATCTCCGTTCCAAGCTCCTTGAATATCATGGAAACCAGGGATACTGCTTTTACAGAATGGCCTCCAAGTTCAAAAAAGTTGTCATTAACACCAATATTCCCGACACCAAGTATTTTTTCAAACATCAACAGCAATTGCATTTCCGATACAGTCTCAGGTGTTCCTTCCTCATCTATGGGGCCTATGGTTTTATCGGGAGCCGGCAAAGCCTTTCTGTCCAATTTGCCATTGGCTGAAAGCGGCATTTTATCCATTTGCACAAAATAGGACGGGATCATGTAATAGGGCAGTGTTTTTTGCAAAAATACTCTCAAATCCCTCATATCCAGTTCTATCTCCGATACAACATATGCGCAGATACATTTTTCACCATTTTCATCGTCAATGGCAAGTACCGCTGCATCCTTTACAAAGGAATATTCCGCAACCCTGGATTCAATTTCACCCAATTCGATTCTGAAACCCCTGATTTTTACCTGGTAATCGGTTCTTCCAAGATACTCTATCTCTCCATTCGGCAGCCATCTGGCAAGGTCACCTGTTTTATACATGCGACGATGTGTATCCGTTTTACCGCAATGGTATGGACAGGGTACAAACTTCTCCCGGGTCAGGCTTTCCTTGTTCAAATACCCTCTTGCAAGCCCTGCTCCCGCTATATGCAGTTCGCCCGGCACTCCTGCCGGCTGCAGATTATTTTGTTTGTCAAGGATGTACAACTGAATATTGTCTATGGGCTTTCCTATCGGAATAACCTCGAACTCCTCCCCTGTTGAACAGTCAAAATACGATACGTCAATGGCTGCTTCGGTTGGACCGTAAAGGTTGTGCAGCTTTGTTCCCGTCTTCCTGTACAGCAGGTGGTTGAATCTTTTTACCTGCTGCGCGTTCAATGCTTCTCCGCTCGCAAAGACCTGCTTCAGGCTGCTTAATCTGTTGATGTCTGTTCCGCTTTCCAGATATTCCAGAAATGCATTCAACATGGAGGGTACAAAATGCATTGTTGTAACCCGGTTTTCTTCTATGGCTTCCAGAATCGCCGCAGGGTCTTTTTCCCCGCCTGGTGCAAGCATGCATACACGGGCGCCTGTAAAAGACCACCAGAGCAGTTCCCATACGGACACGTCAAAGGTATACGGTGTTTTCTGCAATACCGTATCGTTTTCACCGATGGGGTATTTTTTATTCATCCAGTTAAGCCTGTTGACCAGTGAACGGTGCTCTATCATAGCCCCTTTGGGATTTCCCGTAGAGCCTGAGGTATATATTACATATGCCAGATCCCTTGAAGTGTTTACTATTTCAAGTTCAGACCCCTCGCCCTGATAGTTTTCCTCCTCCTCCAGATCTATCGCCGGTATTTTGCATTCCACCATTTCCAAAAAGCGGTTTTGCGTCACCAGAAGCTTTGCTTTGCTGTCTTCCAGCACATAGCTTATCCTTTCTGCCGGATACCCGGGATCAATAGGCAGATAGGCCCCTCCTGCCTTTAATATTGCCAGGATGCCCACCACCATTTCCATGGACCGTTCGCTGATGATTCCTACGATGGTGTCAGGCTTTACCCCTTTTTCCCTTAACAGCCTTGCAAGCTTATTGGCCTTCCCGTTCAGTTCATGATAGGTTATATTCCTTTCCCCGCATATCACTGCTATATTTGCAGGTGTCTTTTTCACCTGGTTTTCAAATAATTCCTGTATGGTTATTTCATCCGGATAATCCGCTTTTGTGTTATTAAACTCATTTAGGATCTGCTTCTTTTCTTCCGGTGTTATCATGACAAGCTTCGAAATACCTGCATCGGGATTTTGCACGATCTCCTGCAAAATATTTATAAAGTGCGCGGAGAATCTCTCCATGGTTTCAAATTTAAATAGCCGGGTTGAAAACTCAAGGATAAAATCAATCCTGTTTACTTCTTCAGCTGCTGATAATGCCAGATCAAACTTTGATACCAAATGATCCACTTCAATGGGTTTCAGCATCAAATCCGCAATTTCAACAGCTTTTGTATTTACAACAAGCATGGAGAACATTGTATCAAAAAGTGGATTCCGGCCCAAATCCCTCTTGATTTCAAGCTTATCTATCAGGGTTTCAAACGGGTAATCCTGATTTTCATATGCTTGCAGGCAATTTATTTTTACAGATTCCAGGAAATCCCTGAAAGTCATATCCTGGACCGGATAATTTCTCATCGTTATTGTATTTACAAACATACCTATGATATTTGACAGTTCCTTACTGTTTCTTCCGGTAACGGGAGATCCTACAATAATGTCCTCCTGCCCCGTATATTTGTGCAATACGACATTATATGCCGCAAGCAGTACCATATAAATAGTTGCACCCGAATTTGCCGCATATTCTTTTAAAGCATCCTTTAATTCCTTTCCTGCTTTAAAACAGAGCCTTCCACCCTCAAAGCCCTGGAGAGGCGGTCTTGGATAATCAGCAGGCATATTCAGGACCGGAATATCCCCGGAAAACAGATTCACCCAATACGCTTCCTGTTTTTTTAGAAGGTCCGATTTGATGAAATCCGCCTGCCACGCAGTATAATCCTTGTACTGAAGTTTTGGTCCGGGTAAAGCCTGTCCGGCATAGAGTCCCGCTATTTCATTGATTAAAACGCTCATTGAAACACCATCGGAAATGATATGGTGCATGTCAAACATCAATAGTGATTTTTTATTTGCAAAATGAATGATTTTAACCCTTAACAAAGGTGCTTCGGATAAATCAAAGGGTCTCACAAATGTTTCAACAATCCCGGCAAGCATGGGTTCAAGCATCTCACTATTATCAATATCAAGCTCCTGCGGAGATTCCCCATATCCTACAGTGAATTCAATTGATTTGTGGATTTTTTGTACCGGTTCCCCTTCTTCAGATACAAAATAGGTCCGCAATGAATCATGCCTATTGCAAACAATATTCAGAATCGCCTGAATCCGTTCCCTGTCTAATATTCCGTCTGCTGTTGCAGCCCAGGGCAAGTTGTACGCAGTACCGGCACCCTTGAATTGTTCAAGGATATACAGTCTCTTTTGTGCGGAGGACAACGGATAAGCTTCTTTTTCAGGAACAGGCTTTAGTTGAAATGCATCAGCTTGGACGCTATTTGAATGTATTATTTTGTACTTCTTTTCCTGTATTACTCCCGCCAACTGCTCCACCGTCTGATTTCTAAGCAAATCAACCGTTTCTGCCAGTTTGCCGGCAACATGATTGATTTCATTAATTATTTTCAGTCCGTTGATGGAGTCTCCACCCAGTTCATAAAAATTATCGTAAATATTTATTTCTTCATAGCCTAATATCTGCCCCCAAATGAACCCTACGGCTTTCTCCATTTCTGTGTAGCCGCCATTATCCCTGCCGGTAAGGTTGACATTTTCTACTGTCTTTTTCCGTCTTGATAACGCTCTTCCTGTCTCTTTTGCCTGCTTTTTATATTTGTCGATATACTTTCTGATGCCGGAGGAAAAATTCACAGATGAATTTTCCAGGAGCTTGATTCCTATTTCGTTGTAGTTTATTTTTCCTATAAGTACTCTTTGCATATCCTTGTTTATTACATGCTTAAATCCGCAAATTGCATCAGATGTACTCATAGCCTTAAAAGCTGTATCAATATTGACCCCGAAGTTGTGAGCCATACCTGTCTCTTTCCATGTAGCCCAATTTATTGTCAGGGTTTTATTCGCTTTCCTGTTTCTATATGCAGTATAAGAATCCATGTAGGAATTTGCAGCTATATAATCGCCCTGTCCTGCGGCAGAAAATATTGTAGCTATAGAGGATGACAGGATGAAGAAGTCGAGTTTATCCTTCCCTGTAGCATGATCCAAAACCCAGGTACCATGAACCTTCGGGCGCAGTACTTCCTCAAATTCATCAAACTCCTTTTCTGCAACGAATTTATCTCCGCCTATTCCTGCGCAGTGTATTACACCGTTTATCCTTTTATATTTCTGCCGAAGTCCCGTGAAAATTCCGTATACTTCATCCGCATCCGAAACATCGGCACGGCAGCATTCCACCCTTGCACCTGTTTCTTCCAAAGCCCTGACCGCTTTAATTCCATGTATCAGTTTTTCATTTTCGTTTTTTTCTAAAATATCCTCCCAGCTTTCCCTTGGTGACATTTCAGTACGGTTTATTAATGCTATGTTTACATTATTTTGCGAAGCTAGAAAGGATGCTATTTCCAGCCCGATTCCGCCCATACCCCCGGTAATTACGTATACACCGTCACTTTTTATTTCAACTTCCTCATCAGGCGTTTGATTGATGTCCGTTTCACTGAATTCTTCAATGTACCTTTTACCTTTGCGGTAGGATGAAATAAAACTATTCCCTGAAGCCTTCATCTCCGAAATAACAGCTTCCACATCAGCCAGCCCTTCCATATCCATACATTTGCAGGATAGTGCGGGCAGTTCCCTCCCTATTACTCTCCCAAATCCGAATAATGTTGCGTTTTCAGGACAGATTCTTTCCTCTTCTCCAGTTACTTCATTTACATTACTTGATACCAGAAGGATTTCAATTTTATAGCTGCAGTTTTTTCCCGCAATTGCTTTAACCAGGCGGTACAGGCTGTATACCCCATACTCCTGACTTTCATTTAAAGCCGCAATGCAGTCTATTTCAGACGGTGCGGACAGAGAGGCAAAATGTACTATTCTAGTTACATTCTCTAAATCTATACTGTCAATAAGCTTGATATAATCCTCTTTCCCGGCTCCAATTGAATATTTATCCTTACCGGACTTTAAAAATTCATTGCCCACGTCCACTTCAATGGTATGGACACCCTCCTTTGCAAGTGCATGAATGAACAGGTCGCTTATTCCCTTGTTGTCCTTTAAAACCAGCACTGTCTGATTCTCCAGACTTCTATCCTCCGGTTGCAACTCCTCCGGTTTCCAGACAACTGAATAATAGGAGTCCTCCCGCTCATTTCCTTTTTTGGAATACGGGATATCCACCCAGCACCTTTTGGGCTCAAAAACATAGGCAGGAAGGCAGATTCTTCTACATGCAGCACCTTCATACAGCATTTTCCAATCTATCTCTGCGCCTCTCACATACAGCCCGCATATTTCGGACAAAAGCTCCTTATTTTTATTGTTCGAGGCAATATATTCCGACATTTTGTCTTTGGCACTTATGGTAAATTCTCTTCTCATTTCTTCAGATAACTCCCCTTTTTTCAAGGGTCTCAAAATGTCTGAAAGAAGCTTGTGCTCGCCGAAAAACACGCATGAGTCATCACAATAATCTGCTTCGGACGAATCTGCAATCACATTTCTTAATGCACCCAATCTATTTTTCAAGTCATTCTTGCCAGTGACTATGAATGCCAGCCTGAGGCTGTAATGTCCTCTTCCCGTATTGGCAGTAAAGCATATATCCTCCAATTGGGCATTTATTTCAGATTCCAGGTACTCACTATATTTTTCCATAAGCATCTGCAATGAATAAAGGCTCTTTGCCGAAAGAGTAAATACATATAACTCCTTGTCAGTTTTATTGGTTACTGTAAACCCTTCTGAAAGCCCTTCCTCATTATATTCTTCCAGAACTACATGACAATTGGTTCCGCTAAGTCCAAAGGAACTAACGCCACACCTTCTTGGAAGCGTGTCCGGCTCCCATTTACGTATCCTTGTATTTGGATAAACCGGTGAATTGCCAAAGTCAATTCCTCTATTCGGTCGATCAAAGTGAATGCTTGGCGGTATCGCCTTGTTTTTTATGGCCATGACCGCTTTTACCAGGTTAACAAGCCCTGCACATTCATATAAATGACCTATATTGGATTTGACCGAACTTAGTGCACAAAACTGCCTTCTTTGCGTATAATTCTCAAACGCACCCCGCAGCCCTTTTATTTCAATGGGATCTCCCAGTTTTGTCCCTGTTCCGTGAACTTCTATATAGGATATTGTTTCAGGATCTATACCGGCGTTTTTCCAGGCATTCACAATCACTTTTGTCTGAGCATCCGGATTGGGAGCTGTAATACCCATTGAATTCCCATCCTGGTTTATCGCACTTCCTTTAATAACCGCATAAATAGGATCCCTGCCCTTTTTGGCTTTTCCAAGAGGCTTAAGGAATACTGCCACGGCACCTTCTCCCATCCCTGTTCCATCGGAGGCATTGTCGAAGGTTCTTGTCCTGCCATCGGAAGATTCCATTCCGGTTTTTAAAGATTCGTCATCCAAAGGCAGCAAATGAAGCTTGATGCCTCCGGCTATTGCTTGATCGCAGTCCCCGCTTTTTATCGCCTGACAGGCCAGATGCAATGCGACAAGGGATGAAGAACAGGCTGTGTCAATAACCATACTCGGTCCGTTAAGATTCAGAAGATAGGATACCCTGCTTGGTATTATCGCAGGCAGAGTTGCTGCAATACAATCAGGTATGGATGCCGGCTCAACTTCATATATAATTTTCTGATAACTATCCATTAATGTACTTGCGAAGCCCAAATACACC
This sequence comes from Bacillota bacterium, assembly GCA_023399355.1. Lineage (GTDB taxonomy): Bacteria > Bacillota > Clostridia > Acetivibrionales > DTU013 > UBA1305. The sequence continues at coordinate 19,954 of JAEWQC010000019.1, forward strand.
CCGGTACTTGTTCCGGACAGGTTTTTACCGCCATAACCTGCATTTTCAATAGCCTCATATGCAGTTTCAAGAAATATTCTCTGGAATGGATCCATCAGTTGAGCTTCTTTAGGAGACATCCGGAAAAAATTGTAATCAAATTTATCAATTTCATTTAGAAATGCACCTTCGGAATACCTAATTCCGCTCTCCCTGATACCGGAATAATAATCCGAATAGGCAAGATACCTGTCAGTGTCACTTCTTCTTGACCCGGGAAACCTGCCAATACAATCCATACCATTTTTTATATTCTCCCAGAAGTCATTCAGGTTTTCTGCAAAAGGAAGCCTTGCAGAAATGCCGATAATAGCTATATCGTCATCAGTCCCCCGTTCATCCTGCTTTAGAAGCTTAAGCATCTGAACGGCCACCTGCTTGTCAAGTTTTCCCGAATTTATATTCTCTGCGATATACCTGTAAAGCTTATCCAAACCAAACCACTCCTATATCTTTTTAAGGCTGTCAACCAGCTGGTCTACATTCAGTTCACCATTTTCCATTTGGTCGATTATCTGTATGAGTTCATTTTCAAGCTCTATTCCGTTTACCTTGTCCGTTTTATTTTCTTTGCCCGTACTTGAAATATAATTTGCAAGGGCGTCTATTGAAGGATAGGCAAAAAGGTCTGCCAGCTGAATCCTGCCTGGAAAAGCCTTTTCCAATTCTGCATGCATGCGGGTAAGCAGGATTGAATTCCCGCCCAATTCGAAAAAGTTTTCATATATGTTAATGGTATTGAACCCAAGTACTGCCCTGTATATTTGTGCAAGCTTCTTCTCAGTATCCGAGTAATCCTCCCCTTTCTTTCCTTCCATGCATAACTCGCCCGAAAGGAGGACTTCACGCTTCTTCTCTGATGGGTCTTTCTTTGGATTGGCAGTAAGAATTTGTTTTACCCTGTCTGAAACCGTAAATGGAAACCTTCCAATTAAGTTTGCTGTCTCTTGAGACAGGTTGAATTCCCCTATCAGAACCCTGGACAAATTTTTGCTTAATGCTTTACCAAAAGCGTATATCCCTTGCTCCATAGGCAGAGTCTTGAATATACCGTCAATATTTACACTGTACCCCTCCGCCATTCTGGCTTTTTCCCAAACAACCCAGTCGATGGTAAGCGCATGTTTTCCTTTTAGCCGTCTGTAAGCCGCAAAGGAATCCAGATATGAATTTGCTGCCGTATAATCACCAAGTCCCGCTTCTCCTATCATTGAAACACCTGAAGAGAACATTACAAAGAAGTCCGGTTCATCTTGCCGGGTTAAATGGTCGAGAACCCATGTTCCATGCACTTTAGGTAATAATACCTTATTGAACTCACGGCAATCCCTGTTTTCAATAAAACCGTTTCCGGTTACTCCGGCAGCATGTATGATTCCGTTGATGCGCCCATATTTATCCCTTATTTCCTTTACTACCTGTTCTACTTCCTCCTGTTTTTCTATATTGGCACAGTAATATATCACCCGCGATCCTGTTGATTCGATTTCATGGATGGCTCTTAATACAGATCCCATTCTTTCGTTTTCTCCCGAACGTATAACTTCCTCCCAGGTTTCACGTCCGGGAAGCCGGGAACGTCCGATAATAGCCAGTATTACCCTGTTCCTGGCCGAAAGGTATTTTGATACGGCAAGGCCTATCTTTCCAAGTCCGCCGGAAATCAAGTATATGCCGGTGTTCTTGATCTCCACCTTCGTATCCCCGGCTTTCCTTATATCAACTTCATCAAATTCCTCCGAATACCGCTCTCCGTCCCTGTATGCAACTATATATGGCTTGGAATCCATTTTCATTTCTTTGAAAATCGTTGAGGCCGGCGTTAAATCATCCAGGTCAATGCATCTGCATTTTATTTTTGGGCATTCAATATTAACTACCTTCCCCAGGCCAAAGATTGTGGCGCCTTCAGGTCCGATGGCCTTCTCGGTGTTTGTCACCGCATTCACATTCCTGGCAACCAAAACCAATTCAATTTCTGTATTGGCTTTGTTTTTCATTATTGCTCTTGCAATATGGAATAGACTGTAAACTCCATATTTCTGACTTGCTTCAAGTTCCTGAAGATTCTTCGCTCCCCCGCTGTAATCGGCAGTAGAAAGGTGAACTATTTGAGAAATGTCCGACAATCCTGTTTTTTCAAACAACTTCACATAATCAGCTTCATCTCCTCTGATCTTCCAGCAGTTCTCACTGATCTGCTCCGTACATTCTCCAAAATCAACTTCAACGTACTCCCTGCCTTCACTTGCGAGTATCTCCGCAAGCCCGTCTCCAATTCCTATTGTGTCTTTGAATAATAGAACTCTTCCTTTTTTGTCATGACACCCAATTGAGAACAACGGATTTTTCTTCCATTTCATTGTATAAAACAACTTGTCTTCTTCAAATGCGTTCTCATATTGACAGGCCGGAATATCAACCCAGCATCTGCTGCGTTCAAATTGATAGGTAGGAAGGTTTACCTTTTTTAATTTATTGTCTCTATACAAGCTTTCCCATTCGATATCTGCACCATTTACATAAAGCCTGCACAACTCCTTAAGTATCTCTTCTTTATGATCAGAACTCCTGTATTTTTCGATTTCATTTTGGCAGATCCTGTCTAACTCAGTTTTTTCACTCTCTGTTATTTCAATTACATTTTGTCCATCCTTTTTTCCGGCAACAACCTTATGCTCTTTATAGAAAATACATTCACCGCTATTATGAAAGAAGCTTTGCAAACCTGAAGATTTAACGAGCCCGGTTTTTTGTTTAATCTCATTAACATTCTTCACAACAAATGCAAGTCTGTACCTGTAATGTCCTCTGCCTGTGCATGCAGTATAGCAGATATCCTCTGCGTCAGAATCCATATTGTTATCCGCATACAAATTGTATTTGCATACAAGCTGCTCCAGGCTTCTCTTGCTTTTAGCCGATATAGCCAGAATTCCCGGCCTTTTAAAGGGTTCTGCGCACTTTTTGATCACAGGCGGAGCTTCTTCCAGAACTACATGGCAATTGGTGCCGCTAAGGCCAAATGAGCTTACTCCACACCTTCTTGGAGTTTCTCCGGATTCCCAGTTTTTAAGTTTTGTATTTATATACATTGGTGAATCAAAAAAATCAATTTTTTTGTTCGGCGTGTTAAAATTAACAGTAGGTGGAATTTGTTTATGCTCCAGTGCCAATAGAGCTTTTAGAAGTCCTGCAATTCCCGCACAATCAAACATATGCCCCAAGTTGGATTTTAGGGAACCGATGGCACAAAACTGCTTTCTGGAAGTAAACTTTTCAAAAACATTTTTAAGTCCCTGCATTTCCATGGTATCTCCAAGCTTGGTACCTGTTCCATGTGCTTCAATATAGGAAGCAGTTGCAAGACTGATCCCTGCATTCTCCCAGGCCTTAAGTACAACATCGGCCTGTGCTTTTGGATTGGGTGCGGTTATACCCATTGTACTTCCGTCCTGATTAATTGCAGAGCCCTTTATTACGGCATAGATATTGTCTCCATCCATTTTCGCCTTATGTAAAGGCTTCAGCATCATTGCTACTATGCCTTCGCCCATTCCGGAGCCGTCTGAATATTCGTCAAACGTTCTTGTATATCCGTCAGAGGATTCTATACCGATCTTTTCATTTTCATTATCCACAGGCAATAAGATAATTCTTGCCCCTCCGGCAATGGCCATATCGCACTCACCGTTCCTGATGCCCTGACACGCCATGTGTACCGCTACCAGGGATGATGAACAGGCAGTATCAATACACAGACTGGGTCCCTTCAAATCCAGCAGGTAAGACAGCCTGCTTGGAATAATTGCAGATAGATTCCCCCCGACAGCCATACGCAGCAGTGCAGGATCGATGTCACTGATGATATTTTTATATTTATAGCCTTCAAGATCACTTATCAATCCAATGTAAACACCTGTCCTGCTGCCTTCGATTCTCTTTCCGCCATAGCCGGCATCCTCAACCGCCTCCCATGCAGTTTCCGTAAACAGCCTCTGTATCGGATTCATCAAGCATGCTTCCATTGGTGAAAGTTGAAAGAAAGCATAGTCAAATTTATCTATTTCACTTAAGTAAGCACCTCTCAGAAAATTTATGTTTTCCGAATAATTGCCTTTATACTTAAGATAATTCTCAGCATCTGCTTTCCTGTCTTGAGGAAAATCACAGGTAAATTCATAGCCATTTTTAATATTCAGCCAGAAATCCTCAATATCATCAGCCATTGGCAGCTTTGCAGAAATTCCGATAATTGCAATATCTCTATATGAAGTCTCTTCAATATTCATATTGCCTGAATTAGAATGTCTAGTAATATTAAGTTTTATTGAATCTGATCCCAAAGATAATCTTTCCATTTCTCACCCGGCATCTTCCTGCATTTATAGACTGACAGCCTTTTCAAAGTCATCAAACAGGTACCTTGTCCCTGCCTCGTCAAGAATTTGATTGTACCAATCCGCCTGCTCTTCAGCAGACAGCTTTTTTGCGTTCAATATCACCCTGAGCATATCAAGGGCTTCCCTCATGTTTTCAATGGTAGGCTGCTTCGACTCTCTTTCCAGTCTATCCTGAATTTCCTGGATTTTTTTAAGCGGTAATATAACACCCTCCTGGTATTCACTGTCGTCGGGATTATTATTTGGAGTCGAAACTGAAACAGCGAGACATTTCGTAATTACATTGGGCATCATCCTTGTCATTTGCAGATCGGAGCTAATGAATTCCTGCAGAGCCGACTTGTCCTCTTTTTGTCCATACGAAAAAGCGTCCATGTCTGCAATATTTGCCTTTGCAAGACTGCTGAGAACATTTTTGGGCCCTAATTCAACCATCAGGGTTACGCCTTTTTTCCTCATATATTCCATGGTCGCCTGCCATTGCACAGGTTGAGTCAGTTGAAGCGCAAGCATTTGTGCAACATCTTCCGGAGTTGACAAAGGTCGTCCCGTGACATTTGAAATAACCGGATACCTGATATAATGATAGCTGTACTTCTCCAGTTCAAGCTTATACCTGTCAACTGCAGGCTGCATTAAAGAACTATGGAATGGAGGACTGTCAAGTAAAGGGGTTATTTGACCACCAAACTCAATGATTCTGTCCTCCACTAGCTGGACAGCCTCCATATGGCCTGATATTGCAAATTGGACCGGTGAGTTATAGCATGAGACAGAAACATTCAATCCCCCTGATGACACTTTTCTGCATTCTTCTTCAACCGTATTCCTGTCAACACCGTCCAGAATTGTCATAGCTCCATTGCTTCCATCTGCAACTTCTTGTGCAAGTAAAGCCCTTTTTCTCATAATCATCAAGGCATCACTGAATTTTAATACCCCTGCACAGGTCAAAGCTGCATATTCACCCAGGCTATGCCCGGCGCAAAACTGCGGAGTTATACCGGTCTCCTTCATGTAAACCCTGTATGAAGCTACGCCTGCAGCCAACAATGCAGGCTGCATATTCTGGTGTCTTGAAAGTTCGGAAATACTTCCTTGAAAGCAAAGTGACGACAAATCGAATCCCAGAATATCATTTGCTTCTTCAAAAGTATGCTTTGCAATGGCAAATGAATCATATAGGGTCTTTGCCATACCCACGTGTTGTGAACCTTGACCTGGAAACAGGAAAGCAATCTTATGCATTTTCCGACCCTCTTTAAATTTATTTTTAGCACCCCGTTACGACGTTATAATGTTATAGCGTTATAGCGCTATTGCGCTATTGCCATATTGCATGTAGTAAAGCTTATTATACAAACTTCCATTTGCCAGAAGCTCTTTATGTTTGCCTTTTTCTACTACTTTGCCATCTTCCATTACATATATAACGTCTGAATTTTCTATGGTAGAAAGTCTGTGAGCTGCAACAATCACCGTGCGCCCATCCATCAGTTTATTCAACGCATCCTGCACCAGCTTTTCAGATTGTGAGTCAAGTGATGATGTCGCTTCATCCAATAAAAGGATTGGCGCATTTTTTATCAAAGCTCTGGCTATTGCAATACGTTGCCGTTGCCCGCCAGACATTTTCGCTCCTCTTTCCCCAACAATAGTTTTATAACCTTCCGGCTGTTCCATAATAAACTCATGCGCATTCGCTGTTTTTGCAGCTAAAATAACATCATCAAAACTGGCGTCCCGGCAGCCATACCTGATATTTTCTTCAATAGTTCCATCAAACAAATAAGACTCCTGCGGAACATATGCAAACAAGTCTCTTAATTGGGCAAGCGAATAGGCGGATGCAATTTTACCATCAATAGTCATGCTGCCATTTTCCAGAAAGCAAAAGCCCATCAGGAGCTTAAAAACCGTGCTTTTCCCTCCTCCGCTGCCACCTACAAGCGCAGCAATCTGACCTTTCTCCACCCTTAAATTGAATCCATCCAGAACCCTTTTATCCCCGGTATATCCAAAGACAGCTTCATGCAGTTCTATCATGCACCCGGAAGATACCTGGCTTGAAAGTTCAATAGAATCAGGCTCGACAGGCTCATCCAGCAGTTGTATTACTCTCTCTGCTCCTGAAAGAGAGAGTTGCATCTGTGCAACAAAATTGCCCACCGTATTAAACATAAAGCCCATATTTCCCTGCAGCTGATAAAGAGCAATGATCGTACCGATTTCCATTGAATTATTCATCACAAAAAAGATCCCTACAACAATAAGTCCAATATTCCTTGCAGAAAAAAGCAGGATGTTTAACGCATTCAACAAGGAATTTAAAACTGAGTTTTTCATATTTCCGGTTTTTATGCCTTCATTCATATCCAAATATCTTTGAAGGAGCTTCTTTTCAATTTGAAACATTTTTATCACACTGAACCCTGCCACCATATCTGTCAGACATTCTGTGGCATCGGACCATTTCTGGCGTACAACCGCATTACTGCGGCGCAATGGTCCTGCAAACAGAACATTGACCAAAACAGTACATAAACCAAGTATCAGCAGCATTAAAGCCAGATGCCATTCGAGAAAAAACATCAGTATGGTGGCTCCAACTCCCAGAATAACTGTAAAAAGCAAACCGCCTATTTGTGCGAAGATAGTCTCAATAGCTCCTACATCTCCGGTAAATCTGGACATGAGACTACCGCTGTGGTTCTTCTCAAAATAGGATACAGGCAGTTGCACCATATGCTTGAATACTTTTTGCCTGATATCGTTCATGATGTTAATTGTACTCATTGAAGATATTAGCCTTAAAAGCGGCTGCAGTACGGAAGGTACTACCAAAGATAAAACTGCAAGAAACGCTGCCCTGTACAATAGTTTTATATCATTGTGATATGCTGCATTGAATAGATCTTTTGAGATAAGCGCAATAACTATATTAAAGAAAAATGCCCTGATAGCACTATCTATAAGAGAACTCACAAAGAAAACCCAGAATTTGTTCCCCATAAGCTTTATTGTTTCAATCAAGCTGACCTTCGACCTCTTATTATCCATTCGCAGCGACCTCCATGGTTCCATACCCGCTTACAAACTCGCTGGACATAAATTGCTTGGTGTACAACTGTTTGTAAAGGCCGTCATGCTTTAGCAACTCATCATGGGTACCGGTTTCTGCAATACTGCCGTTATCCATTACCAAAATCAGATCTGCTTGAATAATGGTGGAAAGGCGGTGAGCTATGACAAAAACCGTTCTATCTTTCATAAAGCCATCCAAAGCATCATTTACAAGCTTTTCAGATTGTACATCCAGCGCTGAGGACGGCTCATCCAGCAAAAGGATCCTTGAGTTTTTCAAGACTGTACGAGCTAAAGCAATTCTTTGCTTTTGACCGCCTGACAGTCTTGATCCTCTCTCTCCTACAAGCGAATGATATCCTTCCGGCATTTCCATAATAAAGTCATGTGCGTTGGCGGCTCTTGCTGCTGCAACTACCTCCTCATCGGATGCCGCTGAACAGCCAAAAGAAATATTCTCCATCAAGGATAACGGAAAAATATAGGTATCCTGAGACATCAATGCAATTTGTGAACGAGCTGACTTTATGTCCCATTCCATTAAGTCTTTTCCGAATAATTTTATCCGACCCTGCTGTGGCTTGTAAAACCCGCACAAAAGTTTAAAAACGGTGCTTTTGCCGCTGCCACTGGGTCCAACTAAAGCGATGGTTTTACCTTCAGGGATTTGGATGCTAAAATTGTTCAATACTGTTTTTTCCTCATCATATGCAAATACAACATTTTCAAATTCAATGGGAGTCTCGCATACATCTACTTGAACATCTCCATCTCCAAAGTGTTCATCCGGATAGTCCAAAATCTCATTAATGCGGCCGACTGGGCCTTCAGCAGTACGTGTGCCCGCTATTATAGCATTTATCGAATTGATAGGTCCGGTCAAATATCCAACTATGTATATGAATACAAGGTAATTTGCAAGGGATATTTCTTTTTGAAGCATCAGATACCCGCCAAATAAATTTACAGTCATCAAAGGTATGACATACAAAGCATTTACCAAAGGGATAAAGTAGATATTTTGAACCGCAATCTTCTTACCCCATACAAGAATATTTTGTAAGGATTCTTTGTACTTTTCAAATAATACTTGCTTCAAATTAAAAGATTTGAGAATATGTATCCCCTCAAATGTATCATGAACCAGGGAATTGGAGGACGCCAACTGACTGTACAATTTATTTGAGAAATCTTTTAAAGGCTTGCTTAGTTTATTATTCAAGTGCATCCCCAGGGGCATTAGAATTAATGTTGCCAGCAGCAGCTTATAACTGATTGTTGCCGCATAAACGGAAGCAAATAGAAAAAGCAGTGGTTGACGCACCAGCGAAGAAATATTTCCGAATAGTGTCTGTATTGAATTCGTGTCATTATTCAATCTGGAAATAAGATCTCCAGTGTGATATTTTTCAAAAAAAGATACATCCATCCGTTGTATATGTTTTGATATACAGCTACGTATATCCCTCATGGAATATGTTATATATCTTGCACTGCAATAAGAATTTGCAAAAGAATTAATAACTGCAATCGTTACAAGAATTATCAAAAGATAAAAGTATGTCTTAAAGAAGTTATCATACCGTTTGCCAAGGGCAATATCCGTAAGATTCTCAAAGGCATATGGAATAAGCAGATCTGTAGCAATACTTACCATACTTAACACTATATTAAGTATCACCCAAAAACGGTATGGGGCTAAAAAATGAAGCACTCCTTTGTAAACTCTCAAAATTGTTGCCATGTTGACCCCACTAGACCATAAAACCAATATCTATTTAATGGTAAAAAAAGAACAGAGCATTTAACAAATTATTATATAATATCATTTTATTCTTACTTTGTTTGCCTTTTATTCCATAATTGTTAAATATTTTTTTACATTGAAGTCATATAAATTACATTTTATTCATTTATTATATATTTGGTTTTTATGGGAGTCAAGTTCTTTTATGGGGTACATGAACTTTTGTGGAAATATTTATATACTAATCCAGGACGGCAGGTATTATAAACTTTGAAATGAGATCTCTGTTCTCCTCATGGTGAGCTTCAAGTGTTGACGTAATGACAGTTACAATCTCCAAGTCGGGAATCACATAGATAAATTGGCCTCCATAGCCCATTGCAAAAAATGATGAATGTCCCTCAACCTGTGTTACCCACCATAGGTATCCATAGTTTTCTTCCGAAGGAGCTCCACCTTCATTTTGCTTACTGGTTGATTCTTCGACCCAGGATCGTGGTATGATTTGATTTTCTTTCCATTTCCCTTTATTCAAATAGAGCTGGCCGAATTTTGCCATATCCATAGTACGTAATTTCAGTTCGGAGCACCCTATGTTATTCCCTTGGTTGTCTGTATCCCAAGTATAATGTTCAATCCCCAATGCCCCAAATAAATATTTTTTGGCAAATAGCTCAGCTCTCATATTTGTAGATTTGGTAATAATACCAGAAAGCATATGAACTCCCGGGTCATTATAGTTAAATACTTGTCCGGGCTCTGAGATCAGCATATTCTCAAATGCATCTCCAATCAGATTTTCTCCCGCTCTCCATTGGTCATAACCTTGAACAGAATATGAATAAGGAATACCGGATGTCATCGTTAATAAATTCTTTACTGTTATTTTATTTACGTTTTGATCTATTATGGAATTACTATATTGCGGGAAAAAATGAATGACTTTCTGATCAACACCACTAATAAAACGTTCCCTGATTGCAATACCAATCAAAGAAGATAAAACGCTCTTGGTTGCGGACTTTAAATCTCTTAAACTTTGTTCGTTTCCCCGGTAATATTTTTCAAATACAATACTACCTTTTCTCAGTACCATAATACTTGTTATTTGTGACATGTCCTTAACTATATGCTTATCCATATCTTTTAAAATGGATGAATCCATAGAACAATCTTCAGGTAAAGCCTTATTCAACCCATCTGTATTCGAGGTATTCCTCTTTACCATATTCTGCGACCTTGTACTTTCATTCGTATTGCCGGAACAGGCGGAAAGCTGTAATAAAAGTATTAACATTATAATGCTGGATAAAAGCCTTTTATACATAATATTCCTTTAAATTCCGGATCATCGTATGCTATATTACATAATTTACATTTTTTGATTTTACTATAATTTAGTAACTTTTACAATACATATTCCCAGCATAAAGAAGTATTTTTTTATATGTGATCTTTATGTTAACATATAAATGTTTGTATTATGTGCTATATTCTGTAATATATTCAAGTTCGCACTAACTTTAAACTTGCAAAAAATAAAGGGAAGGAATAATTGTTTTGAAAGAAATAGTACTGCCTATTGGAAAGCCATTTATTTTAGGATATAAATATCGCAGTAAACCATTTATCTCACATAACAATATTTGCAGCCATGTAAACACCTCATACCATTTACTCCATTTGAATATGCTCCAATATCTTTACTGACAGAACACTTACAGTCGGTTCTTTGGCCCTTATCTCTTTGCATTGAAACGCTCCCGCCAAATAATGAAACCAACAGTTTCCCATCAATACATTGTCCTGCATTGATCCCCTTAACTTTTTCCAACACAGGACTTGCACAGGTGTATAGCATTAGGCCATACTTATCAGCTATTTCAAGCATATTCGCAAAAAATGCTATTTGTTCCTTATCATTGAGGTAAACCATATCAATCCCGCTTTGACATATTTTCTTTTGAACATGAGCATACAATGAGATATAGGATGTTGTTATTCTGCACCTGTCCATCCCCAACGTTTTGATAGCTTTGCACAGTTGTTCAAAAACATCAAGTCTTGCTTTCCGGGGGTACTCAGGTGTAGATATTATTTCACCATTTGTTCTGCTTATAATGACAGGATCAAACCTGATGTTGAACTGCCGCGGATCGTATCTTTTCAATAACAAGCTTAAGGTATCCAGTGTATTCCGAAATTCGGGAACGTTAGGTTCGAGCAGCTTGCTGTAGTTGTTAATCGAATATTGAAAGTATAAATTATAATCCGCTAAATACCCTGGATCTTTAGAAACATTAAAGAAATCTTTGCTCCAAAGGACTATTGAATGTACATTTTCCGGTTTCAGACCGACCTTGTAGAATTTTGCAGGAAACATCGGATTCTGAAGAATAGCCTCGCCGTTTTTCAGAACATCTTGCAGCCAATTATAATAAAAAGCCGGGATATCGGTTCTTCTCGATGCCGAAATAATCGTCTTGCATTTTACTCTCCGAGGAGAAGGACTTGCACTGTTCAGTAAACTGATTTGTTCAAACTCCATATACTCTTAACCTCTTATAGTGTAATAGCCTAAAACATAAAGATTTTTCCCCATTTTAACTGCTCCGGCACAAATCCTTCCTGTATCCTCCTAAAGAACCAGCGCTGTAAAATGCCGGCAAGTCGGTTCTTCTGCCTGCACTGATGATCATGTGATCTACTCCATAAACGGTCTGGCATAACTGTTTTTTATTGCATTGTTCTTTTTCAACTCAGCATTGAAGTATATGTTCATCACCCCAAGCCCTGAAAGGATTTTATACAGAAGAAGTGTGAATCCAGTCAGTTTTTCCGGGCTGGCAAGCTTCTTCATTTCGGCTTCATCAAACTTCCCATCCTTTAGCATTGCTTCACCTAACTTGTTAAATAGGACTTTTGTCTTTTTATTCATTGATTCAGGCATCAAATGAAACGCTTCACTGCCACCCTTGACTACGGTTCCCATATAGTCGGCGCCCAGGTATCCCGTCAACCAAACCAGATGCTTCTCAATGAACCTGGAATGATGCGCTTCTACAAAGCCGGAATGTACAACGAAGCCCATTTTTTTGCCATTCAATTTTCCGACATACGGCTGAAGTTTTTCAAAAAATGCTGCTACGATTCCTGGCATGCAATCCGTATATAATGGAAACACAAACAGGATCATATCCGCATCCCGCACCTTGCCTGCATTATTCTCCTGCTCCCCCGGCTTGTTTAAAAACACTGTTTCCGAATGGAAGTCCGGATAATGAACCGCTCCTTCCAAAAGCCATTTGATAATAACACTGGAATTACTGTTCTTCCCTCTCGGAGAACCGTTAAATACGATTAATTTCATTCTCCAACACCTCCGCATCCCCTTTGCTGAATATACTGAAAGCAAGCTCTGTCTTCATATTGATCGCCATACGTTTGTAGATATCTGTGATAATGCTTTGATTCTCCCGGGTTAGATCCTCTTTTCCGGCTTCCTGGCCGCTTTCACCCAATAGCATCAGACCCAGCGCGGGATATTTTTCGTATCTTTTCAGATGGTGGCATTCGTTTCCGAAAATCCCGATATGAGGGTGTACTAAAGGGATCATCTTGTCGTTCACTTTTTTGATATGGGAACTCACAAAACCCATTACGACCGGAGTTGTAAAAACAGTCAGATCAGAATGGATAATGCTTCTCAGAATCTGCGGCATCTCATCCTTCTGTGAGCATTCCCCCGGCGTCTTCATCCAACAGCTCCAGCACCCGCAGCAGTATTTTATATCCATTTTCCTCAATGTAAAACAATCCAGTTTAAATCGTTCCTTGTTTTTAGATTTAATTTCCTGTAGTTGATTTTCAAAATCCAAATAATGATCATCCGCTATACCATTAAGAATCGTTACGTTTTTCATCCTGACACATCCCCGCTTTCTGTTCCATGAAATATTCCTCAAGCAGACCTTTATTATAGGCCGACATTCCGATGACATCTCCGCCCATTTCATGCAGTGTTTCTATAAAGTATTCCTGCGATTCATTTTCAAGCATCCCTGCGCATAAAAAAGAAGCAAGCCCATGGGTATAAGTACCTAGTTTATCCAGCATGGTTTTCAGTTCATCCTCCTCAAACAGGAACAGATTCTTTTGCTTTTTCATTTGGATAAGATTCTTTCTGTTAAATTCCTGGAAAATGTACTGGTAATCATTACTTTCTATAAATAGCGTCCTGTATATTTTTTTATAGTCCCGGGCAAATTCAAGCATTCCTACTCCTATATTAAGAAAAGTATCCTGTGTGTATTCTTTTTCAGTATAACTCAGCAACAGGTTCAAAGCCTTCTCCAGCAGTGCGCTTTTTATATCGTCAATATTCCCGAAGCTTGTATAAACAGGTGCTGTTGAGCTGTTTAAACTGGCTGCAAGCTTCCTGACAGACAGACTTCCGATCCCTTCTTCCTTAAATATGGCAAATGCAGTCTCAATGATTTGTTCTTTTGTGAAAACTGTTCTAGGCGGCATGGTGTCTCCTTCTTGCATTTCATCAATTGTCCAAATAAAATAACACTCGTTACGTAACAAGTGTTATTTTATTGCTTTTATATTGTTTTGTCAAGAAGAAGTTATTTTTTTACAGATCATGTATTCCTAGAATATAGCAGAATATCATCCCTTTTTATCCAACCGGTTGAACTCCAAAAAGTATTTCCGGGCTCATTATCGGCAAACACAAACAGGTGGCACTTATCAATCCCTGCTTCCTTCAGGCGCTGCAGGCACTTTTCAGTCAGTTTCAAAGCTATGCCTCTTCCCCTGAACTCAGGCGCCGTCATTACATGGTAGATGTACCCTCTTCTGCCGTCATGCCCGCATAAAAGGGTGGCAATGATTTTGTCCTCTTCTTTCCAGCAGAAACTAAAACTTTTATTTCGAAGCAGAAAGCTTGTTATCCCTTCCTCGGAATCCGTCCTGCTCATTCCCATCCCGGGAGTATTTCTCCACAGTTCAACTATTTCGGTATAGTCATCCGGGTGGATCTCACGCATTCCTGCGCTTTCATCCAATCCGATCCAATAATAGCATTCTCCGTCCGCAATACCTTCGAGTTTACCGCCGTTATGTTCGGCAACCTTTCGTGATGCAGTATTTGTTTCAAGACATGTCACAAGGACTCTGGGTATTTTCATCTCTGCCGCCTTTTTCAGCATTTCCCCGAGCAATATGCAGCCATAACCCTTTCCGCGTGCAGACGGCCTGATGCAATAACCGATATGCCCTCCGATTTTTCTGAAACCGGCATTTAAATAATGCCTGAGCTTGGCGTATCCTGCAGGGCTCCCGTCTACAAACAGCCAATACCGGGTAGATGGAACGAGCGGCACCGCAATGTCGATCCCTCTGGAGGAGTTGATGTTCTTGAAAAGGAAGTCTCTGAACTCAAGAGGCTGAAGGTCATATCCATCATTCATGAAGCCATTCTCGCCGGGACCGATCTCCCTGAGCATATCGAGAATATCGCTTCCGTCTGCAAGCGAGCACTCTCTCAATTCAATATCCATGGTTAAACCCACCTTTCTCATGTCCCCCGCTGCTTTACCTATAAAAATTGTACCTACAGGTTTTCACATTTATGCTTATATACTTTGATATCGGCTTATAGCCAATTTTCATATAGATGACGTTTGGCGTATTTTTTAAATTTATCCATATCATCAATAGCTTTGCAGAAT
>JAEWQC010000053.1 GCA_023399355.1 Bacillota bacterium
AAAGGCACCTCAAAGACACCCATAAAGCGCTTTTAAGTGTTTGAAAAAGTTTCACAAATGTACCCGATTCAAAGGCAGCCTTAAGCGGTGTGCTTTTTGCCGCTTAAGGCTGCCTTTGAGTCGTTGGTACATTGTTAAACTTTTTCATAGTGCCCTGACAGGCACCACGCCGCCGAGTGGCGCCCTTTGGCCACTTTCCGGCGGTGGAAAGTGGCGAACTTCTTTTGAACTACATAAGCAGCCTTAAGCGGTGTGCTTTTTGCCGCTTAAGGCTGCCTTTGAGTCGTTGGCACCTTGTAAAACTTTTTCATAGCGCCCTGACAGGCCCCACGCCGCCGAGTGGCGCCCTTTGGCCACTTTCCGGCGGTGGAAAGTGGCCAAAGGGTAATTAACATAACCCAAGTCCATAATTTACGACACTGTCATTTACACAGAATTCAAGAGGGTCTTTTCTTTTGGGAGGTGAACAAAGTCCCTACATCTTCTCCGGCTATAATGTCCATAATGACTTCGGGCTCAGATCCACTAGTTAGTACCATATCAATACCTTTTTCAATTGAAAGCTTTGCAGCTGCCAATTTTGTTATCATTCCGCCGGTTCCGCGTCTTGACCCTGCTCCTCCGGCACACTTTTCGATTTCCGGGGTAATTTCACGCACAATGGATAACAATCTGGAATCATTATTATTCCTGGGATCACTGTCGTAAAAGCCATCAATATCTGACAGGATAATGAGCAAATCAGCATTTACCAGAACAGAGACAATTGCTGAAAGGGTGTCATTATCGCCAAACACCAGCTTCTCACCGAATTCGATTTCATCTATCGATACAGAGTCATTTTCATTGACTACAGGAACAATTCCATTCTTTAAAAGTGTCTCAAACGTGTTGATAACATTATGCCTGGTATGATCATTTTCAACAACATCGCGAGTTAGCAGAATCTGCCCCACGATATGTCCGTATTCCGAAAAAAATTTACTGTAGATATGCATGAGTTCACATTGCCCGACAGCCGCGACCGCCTGTTTTTCCTGTACCGTCTTTGGTTTTTCCTTGAGCTTGAGCTTACCGACACCCACTCCGATAGCCCCTGAAGACACAAGAACAACTTCTTTATCCTGATTAAGCAAATCGGACAATACCCTTGCCAATTTGTCGATTCTGGTAAAGTTCACCTTTCCATTATCATATGTAAGAGTTGATGTGCCAACTTTTACTACGATCCTTTTTGCCAGTCCCAAGGCTGCTCTCTCATTGTTCATAATACCGCCACTCCCAGTTCATATTTATTCACAATCCTCTTTCGTACCTCTTCATCCTGTTTTATCTGTCCAGTGCATCTGAGTATTCTTTGGTTCAGACATTATTAAATCCTGTTGTAAATTCTTACCTGAAATGCGGAATTCTCCAGGAGAGCTGCTTTCATATTTTTTAAAAAACCTGATGAAACTCTGTTCATTGTTATATCCAAGGTTCAGCGCTATTTCCCGTATGGGCAGATTCGTCTGGCACAGCAATCGTTTGGATTCATTTATTCTCATGTTATTGATATAATTAATAATGTTGTCGCCAGTTTCATCCTTAAAGATTTTTCGTAGATGAGAATAACTCAGTCCAACGTTATCAGCAATTACACTGATATCAATATCCTTTTTATAATTTTCAGTAATATAATCCAGTACACGGTCAAAATAGCTTTTATTTTGACATCGTGAAACAGCCAGATAGTCTGATATAGCCGAATATGTATCCACCAGCCATTGTTTTATGTCCTCCATGGTTTCTTTTTTAGAAAGGTCATGGTAGATATTATAATCGCTGCCGAAAATCATGCTGATATTTAAATGCAAATCAAATAAAAACTTAACAGTATTTACTGCCAACTGATTAAATATTTGAACCACATTTTCGTACTGTATATCTGCTTTGTCCCTAATTTCCCGGATCAACTCCGATATTGCCTCCTCTAGCTTCTCTTTACTTCCTGAGTTAATGATGCTGAAAATTTGCTTTTCTATTGAATAACTATAAAAGTATGTTGAGTTTTCAGAATTGATTTCCTTCCAGAAATTAATGCTGCCATAGCCATTAATCAGCTTGCATTTCAGAGCCTCCTGCGCCTTGTCAAAAGACTCACTGACACCGGTAAGAGAATCCTGAATGCTGCCGATTCCTACCGAGATCGAATTATCCAGTACTTTCGACAGTTCTTCCTGAACTTTTAGAAAGGTATCTTTTATGCAGGGCTCTGCAACTCCGGGAGGACATGGAGCAAGATTTATGATCAAAACAATCTTCTGCTTCTCATATACGATTCCCACACATTTGTACGTTGATCCGATCAACTGTTCTGTTACCTTAAGAATCAACGTTCTCATATAGTCCTGCTGTTCTTTTGAATATACATTGGTGAATTCTTTGTATTTGTCAATTCCAATCACTGCACAAATATAATCGCTCTGATCAAAATCAATGCCCGTAAAATCAAAACTCCACTGCTCTGACGACTTACCCTGGAGAAGATTCATCAAATAGGCATTTCTATTATTATCACGGTTGCTCTCCAGAATGGAAAACATCCTTTCTTCTTCCTTGATCATATAGTCAAAAGCACTTGACAATATGTTCATTTCGCTGTCATTACTCTTTATATCAATTCCTTTTCTGACTTTTATATCCTGCACCAATTTGCCTAGCGGACTGGATAACTTCTTCGATACTATATATGAAACAAAAGTACCTAATACAAGACAGACAAAACACACAAAGAATGTACGGAGCATCAGGGAATTGACTTTATCCAATAGAATGTCCAGAGGAAAAACGCCAATGTAAATCCAGTTGTTAAAATCTGATTTATAGTAAGTTACCAACTGCCGCTCAGCTCCATTTTTATTAATAATGTAGCCTTCCCTCTTTTTACTGCTTGTAATTTCTCTTGTGTAGTTTTCGTTTAACTTCTGCCCCACAGTTTCACTCTTTATATGGGATATCACATCACCTGTGGAATTTATAATAATGATATGACCTTCACTTATGGAACTGTTATCATTAATAAGGTTGCAAAGAGCCTCCTCATGGATATTGAATATAAGAGTACCACTTACAGTAGTGGTATATGAATTAAGGTTATAAAAGAAAGTAATAACGTTATATGGAGCCCCTTGAATATTATTGACATCTTTTAAAGATAACGTTCTGGTTGGCAGCCATGTCGAATCGGACTTGAATTTTTTAAAATTTTCATAATCATTCATCCACCCGATATCATAAAAATCACTCAATTTTCTAATTCCTTGATTTGTAGACAGAATAAAATCCGAATTTTCAGGCAACAAGTATACAGATTGAAGGATATCATTGGCTCTATCCAGATTCATCAATGCTTTTTGAAGTTTATTGACAGTCATAATATGATCCGTATTAATAAAAATATCATCATATTTATTGATATCCGACATATCATCGACTGTCCCATTTACGTTCAGCATCAATGCATCCATATAAAGCTTTTGGGCAATCGTTTTAGTAAAATTGGACGCGACTTTCAGATTTCCGATGGCTGATCTGCTTATTTCATCTTCAGAATACTGCATGACCTGATAACTTAATATAATTGTGGTAATAATTGTTGGTATGGCAGCCACAAGTGTTAATGCTATAAAAGCTTTATAAAAAATCGATTTTTTTTTCATATAACCCCTATAAACACATTATCATTAACAGAATTATAACATATCAAAACAAATCCTACAAATAGAAAGGAAACCGGAATTTTTTACAAAACCGGTTTCCCTTCTTGCTATACCTGGTTCATTTTGTATTATTTCTTAAGTGCCTGTTCTTTTTTCCATAAGGATCTGCGTTCTGTAAGCATCTGGTCACCGCCTGCTTTCATGAACTCACCGATCATACGATCCCAAGTCGCGTTGAAGTTTTCCGGCTTAGCCGTAATCGTCTTGGCATATACTTCTTTTGTCTTATCCTTTAAAGTCGTTGTATACTTGGCAGCCATTTCCGAAGGGAATGAAACGACAGGTTCAACATATCCATTCGTTATTGCCATATTGTAGGATTTAATGAAGAGATCCTGCACATCGCCATATGCAAGAGAATTGATTTTGATGTTCTTCTGCATATCTCCGGTATCAATACCATTGATAATTAAAGTATAATCGAGGTTGTTAGGTGAATTGAACTGTTTTTCTCCTGTTTTGACTGGCTGATAAACAGGCAGTCCTTCAGCATTCTTAGTATATCCTACACCCTCTTCGCCATACTGAAGGAAGAATATAACATCTTTATCAGCCATCCAGTTCAGATACCTGACTGCTTCGTTAACTCTCTTTTCAGATGTCTTCGGTACAATAATCCTGAGACCTGCCTGATCATACACTGTCTTCGTTGTTATTCCGTCTTTGTCTTTGAAAATATCAATAGGCTGGAAATCGAAGCCTGGATATTTAGCCTTCATAGTAGGAATATAGCCTGTTCCGGATGATCTCAATGGGATATCATAACCTTGAATATAACTACCTACGTTGTTCTTTGCAAATTCGGCTTCAAGTAATTTTCCATCAGTATCAAGAGCAAATTCCGAACTTAAAAGCTTTTCATTATACAGTTTGTTGAGGAATCTTGCACCTTCCTTGATGCCCGGTGCCAAAATCTTCAGGTCAGTGCTGGCATAGTAACGAGATTGGTCATCTTTAGCTGTGATGAAGGATTCAAGAAGGGTTCTTGCTGTCCATGCTACGTCAGCAGTCAATCCAAACGGAATAATGTTTCCTGATTTGCCAGGATTCTTATCTTTGAAAGTTTTCAGTGCATTGTAGTATTCATCTCTGTTCGTCGGAGTAGAAAGACCTACTGTTTTCAGCCAGTCTGTTCTGATAAAGCAGGTTTGTTGTGCATTGATGATTCTCTTTGCCGGTATGGCCCACTGCTGTCCATAATACTTACCAAATGCAAGTACCTGGTTTCCGAGGAATGATTTCAGGTTCTGTCCGTATGCGCTAATAGCGGTATCCAGCTGAGCTAATCCGCTCTGTTTGTAATAATTGTATACAAGGTCGGGAGTATATGTAATACAGATGTCAGGTGCCTGATTGGAAGCCATCCATATGTTCAGTTTGTCGTCTGAAGTCCATCTTGGAGCAGTAACAAACTTTAATTTAACATCCGGATTGGCTTTATTAAATGAATCTGCAATCCACTTGGAATAGAAATTGTTATCCGGAGCGGTACCGCCAACATTACCTCTGTCAAATACCATAACGCTTAAGTTTGTAAGTGCCTTTGCCTTAACCGTTATTGCAATGGTAGCCTTTAATGAAGCATTGCTGGCACTGGTAACAGTAATAATTGCTTTACCTGCACCTTCTGCTTTAACGATACCATCCGTTGTGATGGAAGCAACTTTTTTGTCAGTAGTAGAAAATGACAAAAGTGTCTGCGTGGTGTTAGCAGGTGTGAAAATGACCTTCAATTTGTTTGTAGTACCTACATCCATGGAAATACTGCTTTTGTCGAGTTTGATACCAGTAACCTTGACTGCCCCTATGGCATACGCAGGTATAACCATAGTCAAAATGACCATAAGACAAAGTACTGTTGAGATAAACCTCTTCATAATTACCCTCCTGTTTTATTCGTTTTATTGTTTTTGGTGCCTGTCCCGAGTAACTTATCACATTGTCAAAATACGCTTTTGTATGTAATATTATACACCCCCTCTTTCCCAGGCTCAATATTAATCTTCTACGTTGATAAGTTACTTTTAGTATTTATATTGGTTGAGAACCAAAATTAATTCATTTTATTGTTTCTTTTTAAATTCAGAGACGTTATCACCGAAACTCAATTTCAAATTTCCGGTGTCCACATCTACATATACATCTGCCGTAGTTGTATCGTCAACTTTTACCTTTAAGATACCATCTACAAATTCTGCAGGATATTTCCCATCATTATCTTCGTACTGATATTTATCACCTTCCTTGGTGATATTTGCAAATTGATCTGCTGCTGCGATATTCACCCAGCTGCCAAGTATAACGTCTACACTTGATTTGGTGTCCACTGATTCCGCAATCTGCTGAGTAGCTGCCTGTACAATCGTTTGAGCCTCTGCCGGTCCTG
Source organism: Bacillota bacterium (assembly GCA_023399355.1). Lineage (GTDB taxonomy): Bacteria > Bacillota > Clostridia > Acetivibrionales > DTU013 > UBA1305. The sequence continues at coordinate 6,148 of JAEWQC010000053.1, forward strand.
TCGCTTCCTCAATAGTTGCTGGAACAGAGGCATCATCACTACTGCCTCCACATCCCATCAAACCGAACACAAGAACTGCAGCAACTGCACCAACTACTAATACATTTCTCTTTCTCATTTTTATTACCCCTTTATATAAAGAATTTTTATTGCCCGCACCCAAATATTTATCCTTTAATTGCACCAATCATGACGCCAGAAATGAAGTACCTTTGCAGCCAGGGATATACCAGAAGAATGGGAACTGTAGCGAACATAACGGCAGCAGCTTTCAGACTTTCAGGAGCCAGTTGTGTGGTAGAAGAGCCTTCCTGTTGCGCTATCTCAGACATCTGATTATTATATATCAACTGGTAAAGCTTCATCTGCAGCGGGAAATACTCCTGTTTGCTTATGTATATTAACGCATCCTGGAAACCGTTCCAGCGGCCTACTGCATAAAATAGAGCCAGCGTTGCAAGTACCGGTGTAGAAAGTGGAATAACTATTTTTATAAGTATAGTCAAGTGTGATGCACCATCCAGATATGCCGATTCTTCAAGACTCTCAGGAAGACCTGAGAAAAAGGTTTTCAGTATGATCATGTTAAACGCGCTCAGACAGTAAGGTATAATAAGAGCCCAGGGCGTGTCTATCATGTTCAGGCTTTTTACCAGAATATAATCGGGTATCATTCCTCCGCTGAAATACATTGTAATGACAATAACTATCAGAAAGAAACTTCTGCCCTTCAGGTTTTTCTTCGTCAACGGATATGCTGCAAGAATGGTCATAATCATGCTTAACACCGTACCTACAATTGTTATCCAGATCGTGAAAACCATTGCATTAAGCATGGAACTATCCGATAATACCGCTTTATAAGACTCAATTGTAAAGTCCACCGGCCATAGCAGCACTTCTCTCGCCGTAATTGCAACGTTCGAACTGAAAGAAACTGCAAATATATATATGAGAGGTAATAGGCATATTATCGAAGTAAATAATATAATAAGGAACATTGACCAATCAAATACTTTATCTTTTAAATTGCTTTTCATCTACGAAACCTCCAACACTAATCAACTGAATTACCAGATTCCCTGCTCTCCAACTTTGTCAGCAATATAATTTGTTACAAGAAGGAATATCAAACCTACCACTGACTGGAAAAGGCCTACTGCTGTCGCGATAGTAAATTGGAAAGACTTGATTCCCACCCTATATACAAACGTACTGATAACATCTGCGAACTGCATTACAAGATAATTTCCAACAACATAAGGTCTGTCAAAACCAATCTGTAACATTCTGCCCATTTGCATAATCAAAAGGATAATAATCGTCGGCTTCAATCCGGGTAAAGTAATATGCCAGATCTTTCGAAGTCTGCCGGCACCATCAACTATAGCTGCTTCATACAATTCCTGGTTTATACCGGCAATGGCCGCCAGATAGATGATCGTACCCCATCCGACACTTTGCCATACACCTAGAGCAGTATATGTAGCAAGCCATGGCAAGGGTTCCGTCAGAAACGGTACAGGACCGATACCAAAATGGCTCAGAACAATATTGAGAAGTCCTGATTCAGGTGCGAATAATTGCAGTGAAATACTTCCTATAATGACCCATGAAAGAAAATGCGGAAGATATAAAACAGTCTGAGCTAATTTTTTAAACCAACTGATAAATATCTCGCTCAACACGATAGCCAGAATAATTGGAGCCGGAAAACCAAAAACCATATCTAAAAAGTTTAATAAAAAGGTGTTTCGTACTGCCTGTACAAACTGTGGCATTGCAAAAATCTCTTTGAAGGCATCAAAGCCTATCCATGGACTTTTCAATATGCCTTGAAAAATATTGTAATCTTTAAAAGCTATTACTACGCCATACATCGGTAAGTATTTAAAGAGAATAAAGTATAACAATGGTGGCAGTAGAAAAAGGTAAAGTACGTAATTGTTCCTCAGGTAAAGCATTCTCCTGGATAAACCTTTTTTTGGCGTGTAGCCATTAATATTAGCAGTGGGAATATTGAGATTTGGCATTCAAGTAACCTCTTATCATTAATATTCTGTTAACATAAATTTTCAGGGCTGCCCATGTAAAAATTATATACTTGTAAAATTTATATATCAATAATGACTTTTACTTATTCCTATCACTTTTAATTAGCATGTCGTGTATACATTGTGTTAAGAGTATTAATGAAAAATTAACAACTTTTGACTATGGAATTAATAAAGTAAATTTTATAAAAAAGCCTCGCTATTTCTTTAATTATTACAAATTACTTTAATTTTTTCCATTGTGCATTCTATTAAGAATACGTATTATAAATAGAATGAAGTCTGAACTTATAAAGTTTATATACCGAAAACTGCTAAGAATATAGCAAAAGTAACCCTTTTTACCAGCCTGCTTTTACTTTAAGCAGAATTGACGGCGCATACCCTTTATAGTTCCTGTAGACCTTGCTGAAATAGAATAAATCGTCAAATCCGCTTCGCATGGCAGCTTCACTGACACTGTAACCTCCGGCGGAAAGCAGATTTTCCGCATTGTTGATGCGGATACGGTTTATGTATTGTTTTATAGTACAGCCGTTAGTCTGCTTAAAATAAGCACCAAGGTACACAGCATTTAATCCGGCAAGCTTTGCCAGCTCGGATATTTCTATTTTGTGCATGAAGTTTTGTAAAATATATTGTTTGATGTTGAATAACCTGGGATCTTCATTCAGCGTGAGGAGACCTGAGGTTACGCGGCAGATAAGCTTATCAAGAATAAGCATGAAAACAGCTCTTGCCCTCATTTTATAATTACAGGCTTTTTCGACCCAAATGTGTTCAAGTTCGCTGTATAGACTGATATATTCGCCGGAAAGGCCTGTTTTGATTACATTGTCAAACGGTAAACTGATGTTATTATCGTCCTCACCCAGAACATGCAGTCTGAAGTTTGCGGCATAACTCTGAACAGGCTCATTAGTACTGGTAAAAGCTTCGCGTACATTCCCGGCAGGAATATAGATGAAATCTCCCTGCTGCAGCTTGTATTCTATGCCATTGATGAGATATGTAGCACAACCGTTATATATATAGGTAAGATCGTGGAAATCAATATTCCCGCGATCTATTCGCCACGATGGCGTGTGTTTTCTGTTAATAAAATAAACCAGTTCGGGAATAATGTTGGAAAAATCAGTTTGCTGCATTATGCCCCCCTTGCATATGTGTACTAAATTCATTACATATAGACATCATACTACAAATGCAGCCTGTTCTGCAAGAAAGGGATTTTATGAAAACGAACATCGGAAAAAGGGACACGGAAAGTATTAAAAAACACACTGATAATGGCTATGATGCCTGGCTTGCCTTCCCTGATGCATGCAAGATCAGCACTGCAGGCAATTATAATTTAACTGGGAGTATTTGCTCAATAGGTCGGGATCCTCTGCTTGAAACTGCAAAGAGCGAGCTAAAAAGCGCACTGAAGCTGTTAACGGGAAAAGCGCAGCGTTTTATAGACAATCCGGTAAATGAGGGCACAATTCTTTTGGAAATACTTTCTACTAAAGCAAAGGATAACAGTTCTATTTCTGAAAAAGAACTGGAAAAGCTCGGTTCTGAAGGATATCTTATAAAATTTTACAATGCTGCTGCCGGAAGAAATCTTCTGATTGCAGCAAAAACAGGTGCAGGTGTTCTATATGGAGTATACGCACTCCTGCGTATGATACAATGTGGTACTCTGACACAGGAAACCTGTATCCTCGAAAATCCTGCAACAGGTCTTCGCATGCTGAATCACTGGGATAACATGAATGGAACGATTGAAAGAGGTTACGCAGGCAGTTCGATATTTTTCGAAAATGATCATTTTGTCGCAAACTTGTCAAGGATTGGAGACTACGCAAGACTCATGGCCTCAACTGGCCTTAATGCTATAGTTCTGAACAATGTCAATGTCCATAAGACCGAAACCAGACTCATTACTAAAATGTTTCTGCCCAAGGTTGCCAAAGTAGCTGAAATATTCCGGAAATACGGAATTAAAACCTTCCTTAGTGTCAATTATTGCAGCACAATGGAGATCGGAAACCTTGATACAGCCGATCCGCTCGACGAAAGTGTCAAAGAATGGTGGGCAAATAAAACAAAAGAGATTTACGACTATATCCCCGATTTCGGAGGTTTTCTTGTTAAAGCCGATTCTGAATTCCTTCCCGGTCCCTTCACTTACGGCAGAAACCACGCAGAAGGCGCCAATATGCTGGCAGCGGCAATCGAACCCTACGGAGGTCTGATCATATGGCGCTGTTTCGTATACAACTGCTCTCAGGATTGGAGAGACCGATTAACTGACCGTGCAAACGCGGCATATGATAATTTTATGCCATTGGACGGCCTGTTTGCTGATAATGTTTTATTACAGATTAAAAACGGACCAATGGATTTCCAGGTCAGGGAACCCGTATCACCGCTTTTTGGTGCTCTGAAAAAGACGAACTTTATTCTTGAATTCCAGACAACGCAGGAATACACCGGTCAACAAAAGCATTTATGTTACCTTGCACCGGTATGGAAGGAAGTATTTGATTTTGATACCTACAGAGACGGCGCCGGCTCAACAGTTGCGAACCTCCTTTCAGGTGCTTCGGCAAACGGCAGATTGTCAGGCATTACCTCAGTCGCCAATATTGGCAATGATATGAACTGGACCGGTCATGACCTGGCACAGGCAAACTTTTATTGCTACGGCAGACTTGCCTGGAATCCGGGCCTAAGTCCTGAACAGATTGCCATAGAGTGGGGCATTCAGACTTTTGGAAGCAATCCGAAAACTTTGGATATCATTACCGACATGCTGCTTGAGTCACACCATATCTATGAAAGCTATACCTCTCCACTGGGCATTGGCTGGATGGTCAATCCCGGTCACCATTATGGACCCAGCGTCGACGGATATGAATATTCCGCATGGGGCACATATCATAGAGCGGACAGCGAAGGCATGGGAGTTGACAGAACAGTAGCGGCAGGCACAGGATATGCCGGCAGATACAACAAGCCTCTATCGGATCTTTATGAGGACCCCGGGACATGTCCGGAGGAATTACTGCTGTTCTTCCACAGGGTATTATACAAAAATAAGCTGAAATCAGGTAAAACTCTCATACAACATATCTATGACAGCCATTTTGAAGGAAACGAGAAAGCAGAGCAGTTGGTCGCCAAGTGGAACAGCCTTAAGGATCTGCTACCCCCGCAAACCTTTGAACGGGTGTTGAATCGCTTGATCGAGCAGGCAGAGCATTCAAAAGAATGGTGTGATATCGTAAATTCATATTTTTACAGAAAAAGCGGTATCCCGGACAAAAAAGGACGTCAGATATTCTAGCTGAAAAGTCAAAGAGGGTCGTCAAAGCGGGGATGGTTCCTGCTTTGATTTATATGCGAGGTGGCACTATGCAAAAGATAATTGCATGAAGTGCCACCTTTTGATATACTCAAAATAAAATCACGGAACTGGTGTGCATTCAAGCAAGAGGGTACTGCATCCCGGTGATGTAAGAGGTGTTAATATGAATGTAACCGATATCTGCAGCCAGGTCAAATCAGCGTCGCAAATGCTTGCCGCAGCAAGCAGCCAGGAAAAGAACATGGCTCTTTTGCATATAGCGGAAGTGCTTTTGGCACATAAGGAAGATATTTTTATTGCAAATAAAGAGGATCTCCGGCGTAGTGAAGCGGATAACATCCCCTCCCCGCTGCTTAAAAGGCTTAAATTTGATGAAGTTAAATTATCTGAAGTCATAGACGGCATCCACAGTCTTGTAAAGCTCGAAGATCCGGTTGGAAAAACACTTTTGTCCACCGAACTGGATGAAGGTCTGGAATTATACAAAGTCACCTGCCCAATCGGAACGATTGGCATCATATTTGAATCCAGACCGGACGCATTGGTTCAGATTTCAACCCTCTGCCTTAAAAGTGGCAACGGTGTTCTCTTAAAAGGCGGTTCGGAAGCCATGGAAACCAACCGTATCCTTTCCAGCCTGATCATTTCGGCCACAGAGGAAGCTGGAATACCTTCCGGCTGGTGCGCATTGCTCGAAACCCGTTCGGACATCAATGAACTGCTCAAGCAGGATAAATATGTCGATTTGCTCATCCCCCGCGGCTCCAATGAGTTTGTCAGATATATCATGAATAATACGAATATACCTGTGATGGGTCACGCTGACGGCATATGCCATTGTTTTATAGACGATGGCGCCGACCTTGAAATGGCATTAAATGTAGCCATGGACTCCAAGACACAATATGTTGCAGTTTGTAATGCACTTGAAACACTCCTTGTCCACAAGGATGTCGCAAGGGACTTCCTGCCGATGCTCAAGAAAGCTGCCGATGATAAACATGTTGAACTGTTTGGCTGTCGGGAAACGCTGGCTGTCATACCAGTTTGTCCTGCAACACAGGACGATTGGAAAACAGAGTACCTGGATTACAAGCTGTCTGTCAAGATTGTCAAAAGCCTTGATGATGCCATCAACCATATCAATACCTACGGCTCTGGTCATACCGATGCGATTGTGACCGCAGACAAGGAACATGCCGCACGTTTTATGTCTCTGGTAGACTCGGGCAATGTATTCTGGAACTGCTCAACAAGGTTCAGCGACGGTTTTAAATACGGATTTGGCGCAGAAGTCGGCATCAGTACCGGAAAGCTTCATGCCAGGGGGCCTGTAGGTCTGGAAGGCCTTGTCATCTATAAATATAACCTGATTGGACAGGGCCAGATCGTTGCAGACTATGCATCAAAGAAAAGCAGCTTCAAACATAAAAATTTGAATAAGAATTTTATGCTTTAAGTTGCCTTGAACATATTGTCTATCTCATCAATAAATAGGAGTTGATTTTCTACTATAATATAGAATAAGAACGATAATACCGGGTTGTGGCATCTTGGGAAATGATGGGCAGGAAATTTCTTTACAGCCAAAAGGGAAGCCGATTATTCAGGAGTATAAAGAAAAGGGGACATACCGAAACAGCAGAGTATGTCCCTTTTTGACGCGAAAGCCGGTATGCTGATATTACACGCAGCTTTCATCTTATAGTATTTTGTTGAAAATATCATATTGAAAAAATCTTTATGCTTTGGCTTTCACGTTTTGTTTACGAGTTATAATATCAAAGATAACGGCCAGGATCAATATGACACCTTGTATAATAAATTGGTATGAACTCCCCAGTCCCATTAGATTCATGCCATTAACAAGCGATGCCATAACAAAGGCTCCTATCAATGAACCCGTTACTTTACCAATACCGCCATTTGGAGAAGCTCCGCCGATAAAAGCCGCAGCAATAGCCTGCAACTCAAAACCGGTTCCTCCCGTGGGTGCTGCCGATTGCATTCTGGATGCGTACAGAATACCTGAAAGAGCTGTCAGCGCGCCCATCGAAGTAAATACGATCATTGTAATTTTAGAAACGCTGATACCGGATAATTCGGAAGCTTCCGGGTTACCGCCAACACTGTATATGTGTCTTCCTAAAGTAGTTTTACCCATTAAGAAATTATACGCAAAAACAACAATACCCATAACGACCAAAGTCCAGGAAAATCCGTCATTACCTGCCAATACTACACAAATCGCACCTATTATTACAACGATCAGCAATATTTTCAATATAAAGAAAGGCATTGACAAAACTTCAAAGTTATACTTTATTTTTGTATTCCGCTCCTTATTTTGAAAATATATAAAGAATAAAATACCTATCAGGCCCAAGACAAGTGTGGATACACTAAGATTTCCGATCTTGCCGAATTGAGGGATGAAACCGTTGCCAATGGCAATAAAACCGGGATCTGTAATACTTATTGTGCCTGTTGCCTCTGTCACCTTTATTTCCATCCCGTGAAAAAACATCATGCCGCCCAATGTTACAACAAAAGCAGGCACGCTTACCTTAGCCACCAGCAAGCTATAGCCGAAACCGATAATTCCTCCAAGAATTAAGACAATAAGAACAGCAATAGGAGTTGACATACCCATTTGTGTCATAAAAATTGCAGCTACAGCACCTAAGAATCCGGATAAAAATCCTACAGACAAATCTATATGCCGGATAATAATGATTAAAGTCATTCCAACTGCCAAAACAGCTACATAACCCGCTTGATTAATCAAGTTTGATATATTGACCGGAGATATAAAAGAACCTCCTGTAACAATTGAAAATATCACTATGATTACAAACAGCGCGATATACATTCCATAATCGCGAATATTTTTTCTAAATATTATCGAAAATTCAGATAAAAAGCTCATAATAACCCCCCCTATATTAATCAAACGGCTAATGTCATGATTTTTTCTTCTGTCGCCTCACTACCGCTCATTTCGCCAACAATGCTTCCTTCCGAAACAACGTAGATCCTGTCACTCATACCGATAACTTCGAGTAGCTCTGATGAGATCATGATAATGCTCATGCCCTGCTTGACCAGTTCGTTCATGATCGTGTATATTTCATACTTGGCGCCGACATCTATCCCGCGGGTTGGTTCATCCAGGATCATGATGTTGGGAGCGGCAAACAACCATTTTGCCACAGAAACCTTTTGTTGGTTTCCTCCGCTTAAGGTTCCGACCACCTGCTCTATAGATGAAGCTTTCATCTTAACTTCTTCAAAATATTTACCCGCTACATTTACTTCTTCATTCTGATTTATAACCCACAATTTCGACAATGCTTTTAAATTTGCCAATGTAATATTCGATTTAATATCTTGAATCAATATAAGCCCATTTGCCTTCCTGTCTTCCGTTACATAGGCAATACCTTCGTTAATTGCTTTTTCAGGTGAGTTTATATTTTTTCTGACATTATTTATAAGTAATTCGCCTTCTATACTGTAATGTTTTGTGTTTCCAAAAATGCTCAAAGCCATTTCTGTACGCCCGGCACCCATTAATCCGGCAATACCTATAATTTCTCCTTTTCGAACATTAATATTAATGTTATGTAAAATCTCACGTCCCTTACTGTTGTCAAATGCTGTCCAATTTTTCAATTCGAAGCATATATCACTAAATTCATTTATTTCTCTTTTGGGATATATATTACCGATTTCCCGCCCGACCATGTATTTGATTATTTCACTTTCCTCAACCTTACGCTCTGTAGCATCTAATGAAACAATCGTTTTTCCGTCCCGTAATACTGTGATTGTATCAGCGATAGACACTACTTCTTTTAGTTTATGAGATATCATGATGCAGGTCACGCCTTGTTTTTTCAGGTCTCTGAGGATATCGAACAGATTCGAACAATCCGTCTCACTGAGGGCTGCAGTAGGCTCATCCAAGATCAACAATTTGACTTCCTTGCTCATGGCTTTTCCTATTTCCACAAGCTGTTGCATGCCTACTCCCAAATCTTTTATTTTTGTGCCCGGATTTGCTTGTACATGTACCTTTTTAAGCATCTCTGCTGCTTTTACAATCGTCTCATTCCAGTCGATTATAAGGCCTTTTTTTATTTCATGACCCAAATAGATATTTTCATAAATTGTCAACTCGGGTATCAACGCCAATTCCTGATATATTATAGCTATACCGGCTTTTTCACTGTCTGCAATCCCTTTATATTTCTGTTCTGCGCCGTTAAGAATGATTTTCCCGTGAAAAGTACCGTGTGGATAAACACCGGATAACACTTTCATCAGAGTAGATTTACCGGCTCCATTTTCGCCAACCAGACAATGAATTTCACCGCGCTTTACTTTAAAAGTTACCCCGTCGATTGCTTTAACACCGGGAAACTCTTTAACAATATTATCCATTTCAAGGATATAGTCATTTTGTTCCAATATTTGGTCACCTCCCGGATGGTATTAAAGTTTTAATAAACTCATACATATACTATAAGAGTAGGATATAAGTCCTACTCTTATAGTATTACATCTTATTAAAAGCATTTTAATTTTATAGAATTACTTACTTGAGATTTTTAAAATCTGTAAATTTATACAATCCGCTTTGGGTAATGATATCCTTAACATTGGCCTTTGTAACAGAAGTTATTTTATCCAATGTGCTTGGAATCGTCTTAGCGCCATTGTTATACTGCTGCTTGATGATATCGCTGCCCGGTTTTTTCCCTGCAACGATCAAGTTAGCTATTTTCAGTGAATCCTCAACAAGATATTTATCCAATTTAGCAACTGTCATTCCTTGTTTGCCATCAATTATGTATTGAATGGAAGCCTTTGTAAAATCTTGCCCTGTGGAATACATTGTTTTAACGGCCGGATCTGCTCTAAATGTATCAGTAATTGCACGAGATGTGTCGTCATTTGGCGTGAGCACATAAACCGTGCCTTTAGCTGAAGCCTTCAACTTGGCCAAATTCGCCTGGGCAAGGTTTTTAGCTGTCGGAGGATCCCATTGAGTTGAAAGCGGGTCTATGATACTGGATTCTTCCGTACGGGTAAGAGTCTTCTTATCCTTAAGAGCAACAGCTTGCGGAGAGTTCTCAACAATAAAGGTTCCGTCAGCTATCTTAGGCTGCAAAGCCTTCCAGCTTCCAGTGAAGAATGTGAAGGCATTGTCGTCTGTTGTAGCACCGCAGTATAGATAAAGATGAAGTCCTTTACCCTTGCCTTTTGCCTGGTCAACCAGGTATTGGCCCTGTGCCTGACCAACTGCTACACTGTCGAATGTAACATAATAGTCAACAGATTTTGTATTCATGATCATCCGGTCATAAGCAATGATGGTAGCGCCTTTTGATTTTGCATAATCAGCTTCTGCTGCAGCTGCTTTACCGTCAAACGGACAGATGATAATAACTTTGCATCCCTTGTTTACAAGAGTCTCAACATTTGTTTTTTCTGTGGCGGGATTATTGTCGCTGTATAAAATCTGCAAGTTTGGATCAACCGCTTTGAATTGTTTGTAAGCCATCGGCCACCTTGATTCACTGTTGGTTGGCATGACAATTCCTATTTTTGATGCGGTAGCAGCTTGCGCCGTCGCTGGAGCAACAACCATAATAGAAATAGTCATCACGAGAGAAAGAATTAAAGCAATTTTTCTTTTCATACCTCTAAACCCTCCTAATATGTAATTTTGTATATGTTGAACTATACATTATGATATCACGTGTGGAATAAAAGTCAATAGCAAGTTAATTATGGGAATCATGCCATGCAAGCCTCCGCAGTTGAATATCCGGTATAAATCTAAGAAGCTTAGATAACATGGCTCTTCAGATTGCAGACAAGTCCTCCGCCAAAAGTGAGGTTTCTGTTTAAAAATTAAAGAAGCAAGACAGAATAAGCTATCAGGTATATACCAAACGGATAACTCGTAACAATATCTTTGTCGATATTTTATTTAATAAAAAGGTTTTTACTGCAGCATGAAAGCAACATTAAAGCAGGTTTTACATAATATGAAATAGAAAACAGGGAGACCGGAGAAGAGAATGGAAAGCAGGATAAATCTTGAAAACATAACAAACGGCTTACTTGTGCTGCAGCGGCTCAAACAGCTTTATGCCCCGCCGCTGCGTGATGAAGAAGGCCAGAATGACACTTATTTGCAGCCTGACAGATTAACATTGCTGCAGGATACTTTAAGTGCAATTGCCAATCTCATGCCCCCAACACGTGGAAGCACATTCAATGAGGCTTTCAGGCTTGGCAGTCATTACAGCAGCACCTACAGGGGAATCAAGCAGCATGTCAGCACTATGAGCGGAAGCGCCTTTGATATGCCTCAGCTCCTAAAGACCCTGAAGATAATCGCTCCAGTGTTCAGCAGCCGGCAAAAGGTTTATATGGATAAGGTAATTCGGATAGTCGACGTACTGGAATCATAAAGCTTGATTTTATAGCCGTTCAGAAGGATAATATTATTGCTTTATCATTTCATTTTCTTAAAATGATAAGTGATTTTGGTATCGGAGGTAAACCGAATTGAGCATCACCGGCCGCATACACTCCTTTGAAACCTTTGGAACGCTTGACGGGCCTGGTATAAGGTTCGTAATATTCATGCAGGGCTGTCCTCTTCGATGCATTTACTGTCATAACCGTGATACCTGGGAACCCAATGGCGGGCGTGAATACACAGTGGACGAAGTAATGGAGGAAATATCAAAATATACAAGCTATATGAAGTATTCGGGCGGAGGGATCACAGTATCCGGCGGTGAACCTTTGCTTCAATGCGAATTTGTTGCCGGGTTATTTAAGCGGTGCAAGGAAAATGGTATTCATACAACTCTGGATACCAGCGGCTTCGTTGAATTGGACAACCTCGGCGGACTGCTGTCGGATACCTCGCTTGTACTGCTTGATATCAAGCACGCTTGTGATGAACCACATAAGAGCCTCACAGGTGTGGGACGTGAAAGACCAGCCGGATTTGCACAGCTGCTCTCCGACATGGGCATCCCGGTCTGGATCAGATATGTGCTTGTGCCAGGCTATACGGATTCGGAAGAAGATCTAAAAGCTGCGGCATTCTTTATAAAAGCCCTCCGGAACGTTCAAAAAGTAGAGGTTCTTCCCTACCATTCCATGGGCTCCTACAAGTGGGAGGAGTCAGGATTCGCATACCCGCTCCTGACTGTACCGGCACCTTCGGAGGAAAGCATCGAAAAAGCTCGTCGGCTGTTGACAGTATGATCTTCCGACATATTTCAATTTGTCGTTATAACGCATCAATTTAAAGGAAATGTTTCGGTTATAGAAACATTTCCTTACCGCTGCTGCGTTTCAACGAGGCATCACCCACGTTCACCGTCTGAAAACCAAGTTGGTACCCGTCCCCTAAGAAGGTGGAGGACTTCTTTAACCTCGTTATAAATATTGACAATAAACGCCCTTTATGTATATAATAAATTGTTTTTGAGTTTAGTGGTTCTAAACAAAATGTTTAGTAAAAAGCAGATATCTGTTTTTTCATTTTGAAAAGTTACAAAGTGCAACAGGAATCAAAGGTAATGCAATACAAGTAAAAAAGTTGAGGATTCTGAATCTTTTTCATTGTAGATAGGTGTATTATGAAGATCGGCAATAAAATTAAAATGCTCCGGATTAAGAACGGTTTGACGCAGGAAGAACTTGCAAACAGGAGTGAACTTTCAAAGGGCTTCATTTCCCAGATAGAACGGGATCTGACCTCCCCCTCTATTGCAACTCTGGTAGATCTGCTCCAGTGTCTTGGCTCGAATCTCAAGGACTTCTTCAATGATATTGTCGAAGAAAAAATCGTATTTAGCAAAGACGATGCTTTTGTGAAAGAGAACCATGAACTGAAGCACAAAATAGAATGGATCGTTCCGGATTCTCAAAAGAATCATATGGAACCGCTCCTGATGATTCTGGAAGTGAATGGCGTCTCCGAAATGGATGACCCGCATGCCGGTGAAGAATTCGGGTACGTTCTGTCGGGCAGCATCTATATTCACCTCGGAAGCAGGAAATACAAGGCTAAAAAGGACGAAAGCTTTTATTTCAAGCCCGGTCTCGTCCATCATATCTCCAACGCAGGAAGAATAGAAGCAAAGCTGCTCTGGGTCTCTACACCCCCGAGCTTCTAGCGGAATGTGACATAGAACGTTTTTTAGAAGGAGCACTCAATATGGCTAATCATATCATTGAATTGGTCGATTTAACAAAAGAATATGACGGGCATAAAGCTCTTAAAAACATAAATTTGTATATCAGGGAGAATGAATTCATCACGCTTCTGGGTCCGAGCGGCTGCGGCAAGACAACCACATTAAGGCTCATTGGCGGTTTTGAAAAGCCCACCTCCGGTTCTGTTCTGTTTGAGGGTACGAATATAAACGGTATCCCTCCATATAAGAGAAAAGTCAACACGGTGTTCCAGAAATATGCCCTTTTCCCCCATATGAATGTCTTTGAGAATATAGCTTTTGGCCTGAAAATTAAAAAAATGGATAAGGTCCTGATCAGTGAGAAAGTCGGAGAAATGCTCTCGATGGTGAATCTTTCGGGATTTGAAAACAGATCCGTGGATTCTCTCAGCGGAGGCCAGCAGCAGAGAATCGCTATAGCACGTGCATTGGTAAACGAGCCTGAGGTCCTTCTTCTGGACGAGCCTCTTGGTGCCTTGGATTTAAAGCTCCGAAAGGAAATGCAGTCGGAGTTGAAAAACATGCAGATACGGCTGGGGATCACCTTTATATATGTGACCCATGATCAGGAAGAGGCGCTCACAATGTCGGATACCATCGTTGTCATGCAACAGGGAACCATACAGCAGATCGGAACTCCGCAGGATATTTACAATGAACCCAAAAATGCTTTTGTGGCAGATTTTATCGGAGAAAGCAATATCATTGACGGTGTTATGATCAAGGATTACAGCGTGGTTTTTGCCGGCCATGATTTCGACTGTGCAGACAAGGGGTTCGAAATGAATGAGCGTGTGGACGTCGTTGTAAGACCGGAAGATATCAAGCTCATGCATGAAAATGAAAACCTGATGCAGGGAACTGTAAAATCCGTCACGTTTAAAGGGGTTCATTATGAAATGCAGGTAGTGGGTGAAAACGGATACAACTGGATTGTTCACAGTACGGTTATGGAACCTGTCGACACCAAGGTCGGATTAAAAATACAGCCATTTGATATACAAATAATGAAAAAGGTACAAACCTTATGAAAAAAGGGTGGTTCTCCTATCCCTACATCGTCTGGATGCTGATTTTCATTGTTGTGCCGCTTTTGCTCGTCTTATATTACAGCGTCACTGCGGGTACAGCATCAGGTACGGTATTTACATTGGATAACTTTCAGAAATTCATGCAACCGATTTATATCAAGGTACTTGTCAGGTCTATCGCACTTGCCCTAATCAGTACCTTCATCTGCTTTGTGCTTGGCTACCCGGTTGCAATGATTCTCGCCGGAAGAGATCTGAAAAAGAAAAGTCAACTGGTACTTCTTTTCATCATCCCCATGTGGATGAATTTCCTGCTGCGCACCTATGCCTGGATGACACTGCTGGAGCGAAATGGCCTTATCAACAACTTTCTTGGTACACTGGGACTGCCGCAGATCAATATTCTATATACTGATACTGCTGTCGCACTGGGTATGGTTTATAATTTCCTTCCTTTTATGGTACTGCCGATATTCTCTGTCATGAGCAAGATTGACATGAGTTTGATTGAGGCTGCAGAGGACCTGGGTTCAAATTCCTTTACCGTATTCAGGAAGGTAATATTTCCCCTAAGCCTTCCAGGTGTTGTATCAGGTATTACAATGGTATTCATGCCTGCCGTAACCACCTTTGTCATCTCAAATCTGCTCGGAGGCAGCCAGTATACATTAATCGGCAACCTTATCGAAGAACAGTTCATGAGGGTTTACGACTGGAATTTCGGCTCATCAGTGTCAATCATCATGATGCTGCTCATCCTTTTAAGTATGGGCATCATGTCCCATTATGACAAGGAAGATGCGGGAGGTGGACTATTTTGAAAAATACGGTGAAAAAACTGTATCTATTCATCATGTATGCTTTCTTGTATGCCCCTGTCATTATTTTGATCGTCCTTTCCTTTAATGGATCAAAATCAAGAGCACACTGGGATGGTTTCACCTTGAAATGGTATGGGGAGTTGTTCAGAGACAAGCAGATTTTGTCTTCCCTTTATTACACGATCGCTGTTGCGCTGCTTGCCTCATTCATAGCCACGATCATGGGCACAGCCGCTGCAGTGGGCATTCATAATATGGGCAAGTTAAAGAAGTCCATGATCATGAATCTGACTTACCTGCCTGTCCTCAATCCTGATATCGTCACAGGTATTTCATTGATGATCCTGTTTATTTTCCTGCATTTGAAATTAGGCTTTCTGACACTCCTGATGGCACATATCAGCTTCAACCTCCCATATGTCATACTCTCCGTGCTGCCAAAACTCAAGCAGCTTAACAGGCATTTGCACGAGGCGGCGCTGGACCTTGGCGCCACGCCACTTTTTGCATTCCGCAAGGTCATACTGCCTGAGATCATGCCCGGTATCATTACAGGTGCTCTGCTGGCATTCACCTTGTCATTGGATGATTTCATCGTCAGCTTTTTTACAACAGGCTCCGGAGTATCCACGCTGTCCATTACGATTTACTCAATGGCAAGACGCGGAATAAACCCGAAGATCAATGCATTATCAACAATTATGTTTGTGACAGTGCTCGTTCTCCTGCTCTTAATTAATAGAAGAACATCAGGAACTGCTGCCTCGGGAAACAATGCAAAAGAAACTGCAAAACTGAGCAATTTATTATGATATGGATCAATTATATCTGTAAAGGGAGGAATTCAAAATGAAAAGGTTCAGGCTGCTTATGGTTTTCACATCCATCATTTTCACAGCAGCACTATTAACAGCCTGTGGAAGTGCGGGTAAAAAGGTCACCATCAATGTATTCAACTGGGGAGAATATATAGGTGAAAGCACCATTGCAGATTTTGAAGCTGCATACCCCGGCATCAAAGTAAATTACGAGACCTTCACAACGAATGAGGACATGTATGTGAAGATTAAAACCGGAGGCTCTGCGTATGATGTCGCAATTCCTTCTGATTATATGATAAAGCGCATGAAGGATGAAGGCATGCTGAATAAAATCGACATGTCCAATATTCCGAATTATAAATATATTGATGACCGTTTTAAAAATCTGGCCTACGATCCGGCGAACGAGTATTCCATCCCTTATATGTGGGGCACCGTGGGTATTCTGTACAACAAGAAAATGGTCACGGAACCTGTTGACAGTTGGAAAATCCTCTGGAATAAAAAATACAACAAACAAATACTTATGCCGGACAGTGAGAGGGACAGCATCGGTATAACCCTTAAAATGCTGGGCTTTTCCATGAATACAAAGAAAATTTCCGAACTGGAACAGGCGAAGGAAAAACTAATGGAGCAAAAGCATCTGGTTCTGGCCTATGTAGTGGATGAAGTGAGGGATAAGATGATCAATGATGAAGCCTATCTGGCAGTAGTCTGGTCAGGCGACGCATATTACTGCATATCTGAGAATAAGAATCTGGCATATGCCATACCAAAAGAAGGAACAAACTACTGGTTTGATTCGATGGTCATACCGAATACCAGCAAACATCAAAAGGAAGCCGAGACTTTCATCAATTTCATGTGCAGTACTGATGCGGCTTTTAAAAATACAGAATACATAGGTTACGCAACCCCTCAGACAGAAGTGCTGAAATTGCTGGATCCGGCTCTTTCCTCCGACCGTTCGGCATATCCGCAGCAGGAAGATCTGAAAAATTGCGAGATTTTTGAATATCCGGGCGATGAGATCAACAAAGAATATAGCAGGATCTGGACAGAGATAAAAGCAAACTGATATCCTATACGAAAAAGGGGCAGTCTTTCAAGGGTTTTATGAAAGACTGCCCCTTTGTTATTTTATAGGATTATTTCCCTGACAGGCTCAGATTTTCGTTGTTCCGTAGTAAACCAGCCCTCTGTCGGCGTCAATCGTCACAACCAGACCATTTTTCAGCAATTGTGTCGCATTTGCAGCTCCGACAATGACCGGTATTTCCAGTGTCAATCCTACAATTGCTGCATGTGAGCCTGTACCTGGTTCTTCTACGATCAAGGCCGATGCCATTTTCATCACCGGCAGCAATTCATTATTTGTAAATGGAACGACCAGTATTGAGCCCTCCGTGAATTTCTCACGCGCCTCTTCCGCACTCCGTGCCACACAAAGTTCTCCCGTAATGGAACCTGTTCCTATACCCACGCCCTGGGCAAGCACCTTGCCAACAATATGCACCCTCAGGATGTTTGTAGTCCCACTGATTCCTATAGGAACACCGGCAGTAATTACTACCAGATCCCCATTCTTGACATGTCCCGATTCCAATGCCTTTTCAACACCCATATCGAACATTTCATCCGTGGTTAGAGCCTCCTTCACAAGATACGGAATGACTCCCCATGAAAGCGACAGCTGCCGGAGTACTCTTGGATCAGTCGTGGTCGCTATAATTGGGCAGGCCGGCCTGAACCTTGATATCATCCTTGCAGTGTGACCCGACTGCGTGACGGTTATAATCGCCGATGCACTCAGATCGAGCGCCGTGGTACAGGTAGCATGGCTTATTGCATTGGTTACACTCGTCATCATATCAACTTCCCTGATCGAGAACCTCTTCCAGTAATCCATGGACTTTTCAGCCATTTCAGCTATTTTGCACATCATCTCCAGCGTCTCAAGCGGATATTTCCCTGCCGCAGTTTCTCCCGAAAGCATGATTACACTTGTTCCGTCATAGATGGCATTGGCGACATCACTGGCCTCAGCTCTGGTCGGTCTGGGATTTCGTATCATCGAATCCAGCATCTGAGTGGCAGTTATTACAGG
Organism: Bacillota bacterium; assembly: GCA_023399355.1. Lineage (GTDB taxonomy): Bacteria > Bacillota > Clostridia > Acetivibrionales > DTU013 > UBA1305. The sequence continues at coordinate 24,619 of JAEWQC010000053.1, forward strand.
TTTCCCATTTTTATAGCATTTCTCTATAAGCTGCTTCTGAACCACAGGCACTTCCTGAACAGGTATCTCAACACCAAGATCGCCTCTGGCCACCATGATCCCATCCGACACCTTGATGATCTCATCAAAATTCTGTATGCCTTCTCTGTTTTCAATTTTTGCTATGACTTTTATGCCATGTCCTCCATGCTTTTCAAGCACCTTTTTGATCTCGATCACATCAGACGCCTTGCGCACAAATGAAGCGGCAATAAAGTCGAATCCATTTTCAATTCCAAACAGGATATCTGCTATATCTTTTTCTGTGATGGACGGAAGATGGATCTGAGCGCCGGGAACATTAATGCCCTTGTTGTTGCCAATCAAACCTCCATTGAGCACCTTGCAAACAATATCCGTACCCTCGATCCCACCGACCTCCAGTTCAACCAGCCCGTCGTTGATCAATATCCGGCCGCCTATTTTAACATCCTTGTAGAGTTCCTTGTATGTAACGCTGGCTTTATGAGCGTCACCGATGATATCTTCATTAACAAGGGTGATGCTGTCACCTTCCTGCAACAGCACTTCACCGGTTTCAAACCTGCCGGTACGTATTTCCGGTCCCTTTGTGTCAAGCAACAGAGGTATTGGCAGTTTCAAGCTTTCCCTGACCTTATTGAAAAGCTTGACTCTTTTTTTATGTTCATCATGTGTACCATGCGAGAAATTAATCCTTGCAATATCCATGCCTAAAAGCATAAGTTGACGTAACATATCTTCATTATCCACAGAGGGCCCCAATGTGCAAATGATCTTTGTCTTTCTCATAACATCCTCCCGTACAGATATACAATAAATTTACCGGGTGCATCTATCGTCTTCCTTTTGGGCAGAACATATTCATACTCTGTTAAAATTGTACAAATGCCCTGTTAAAAGCGCAAACCGACGAAAATCGTCAGCTTGCGCTACGATGCGACCAACTGAAATATATGTAAATATTACACTATACGATAACTAAAATCAACTTTAGTGGAGTACAATTTATATATTGCATTATAAATTAGTGGATGTTTGAATTTGTTTATGTTAAAATTTCTGAAAGAAATCCTATTCTGGAGCAAATAAGGCATGAGAAGAAAAAAATATAAAGCCGGAAAGCTGTTTAATAAATTTCTCAAATTTACAATAGGAAACTACATGAAGTTCCTGTTTGACTACAGTATCGAAAACGAGCAGTTGAAAGGTCTGAAGCCGCCCTATGTCATTATTGCCAATCATACGAATTTCTGGGATCCCTTCCTTCTTTCCATGTGCATTCCTGAACCTGTTTATTTTGTAACATCGGACGCCTATTTCAGGAATCCATTGTTGAAATGTCTCCTGACACTTGTCGGTGCAATACCGAAGACAAAGCTCGTTGCCGATCCGTTATCCATACGTGGTATTATCGAGGTCGTAAGGAACAATGGTGTCATAGGTATCTTCCCCGAAGGAAGGCGCAGCTGGGATGGCAGGACGCTGCCGCTGCTGCGTCCTACGGCCAAATTGATCAAATCCTTGAATATCCCGGTCGTTACAGTACTTTTTAAGGGAGCGTACCTTTCAATGCCCAGATGGGCAAGCACAACGAGAAAAGGCAGACTTACAATGACACTGTCGAGAACCTTGGAACCATATGATATCAAGCAGCTTTCAACCGAGGACATTTTCTTGTCCATCACAAAAAGCCTGTTCTACGATGAATACGATTACCAGAGAAGCCATATGAATCTCTATAAGGGGCAGCATAATGCGGAGAAGCTTGAACGTTTCCTTTTCTTCTGTCCGGAATGTGAATGCATCAGCAGTCTCGTGTCCTCTCACAATAATCTTCGCTGCCGTAATTGCACCTATGAAGTTTCTTACAATAATTTTGGTTTTTTTGAAACAGCAAAGCATAAACTACATTATGATAATCCAAGAGACTGGAATGTATGGCAGCTTGAAAAACTGTATCTCTATCTTTTAACAAAAATTTTACAAGGGGATCATTCACTTTTACTAACAGACAATGATATTATTATGAAGACGGGTCAAAAGACCGGAGCACTGAAGCTGAAAGCCACAGGCGGCACACTTTCGCTATATGCCGATAGAATTCAATTTAGTATTGGAAATCAAGAGGTCCAGCGCTTCCGGATGTCCAATATTATTGGAGAAAATATTCAATTAAACAATCAGCTGGAATTTATATGCGAAAAGACATTGTACAGATACAGCGGCAGGCAGGGTGATTTATCGGCTTACAAATGGGTTCAGGCAATCGGGCTTATAAAGAAACGTATGCTGCCTGTTTCATCTACTGATCTGTAACTTCATACATGATATTGGAGGGAAGGCCTATGAGCGCCGGTTGGTCCTACATATGGGATATTTTAATGATTTCATTGTTTTTAGGACTTGCGACATATCTTAAAAGGAGCTTTAAATTCTTTGAAAGGTTCTTCATACCAAATGCGATCATCGCAGGATTTATCGGACTCTTTCTGGGTCCTCAGATACTTGGCCTGGTTACTTTCAATGCGGATCATATGGGTAACATCATATATCACTTAATGTCTGTTGGATTCATTTCACTGGCTTTAAAGGAAAGAACACCGGAAAAGAACAAAGATGTCCTGAATACGGGAATTTTCATTGTAAACGGTTATGTGCTTCAGGGAATCATAGGCTTCGGCTTATCGCTGTTTATGGCATACACCTTCATTCCTGACCTTTTCCCTGTGTTTGGCATGCTTCTGCCTCTGGGGTATGGACAGGGTGCGGCACAGGCCTATTCAATGGGCACACAGTGGGAATCCCTCGGTTTCGTGAATGGAGGCAACATCGGTCTTTCCGTTGCTGCCATGGGATTGTTGTGGGCTTGCCTGGGCGGCATCCCTCTCATGAATTATCTCATCAGAATCAAAAAGATCAAACCAGCTTATAATGGCAGCCAGAAAACCATTATTCAAAATAAGGACATCCGCAAAGAGGATGTCGGTGACGCAGAATCTGTTGACGGCTTCACCATTCAGCTTTTTACCATAGGCATCATCTACCTTGCCACCTATCTGGTCCTGAAAAGTTTGACTTCCCTCCTTGCCACTATGGGTACCTTTGGCAATACACTCTCTACCATGCTCTGGGGCTTTAGCTTCATTATCGCTTCGCTGCTGGCCATCCTCTTCCGGTTTATCTATGACCGGCTAAGAAGGAAAAAGATCATTGTTCGCGAATACACAAGTGATTTCCTGCTTGAAAGGATTGCCGGCGGAGCCTTTGATTTTATGATAACCGCTTCCATTGCGGCCATCTCCATAAGTATTCTCAGACAATATCTCGTACCGACAATGATCATAGGAATGACCGGTGGCATCATTACCGTCCTCTATATCGTGTTTGTTTGTCAAAGGATTTATAAAAAAGATATGCTGGAAAATATGCTGGCGCTTTACGGCAATCTCACCGGGATTGTATCAACCGGTCTTGCTCTTGTAAAAGAGATCGATCCCAAATTTGAGTCATCCGCCACGAAAAATCTTGTGCTTGGCAGCGGAGCAGGCCTGTTTGTGGGCTTCCCTCTTATGCTGCTGCTAAATATACCTGTTGTCGGCTTTGTATCGCACCAGCCAATCATGTACCTGTATACGATGCTTGGACTTGCAGCTTACTTCATCCTCCTGTCCATTTTGCTTTACATCCGCAGACCGGGATAAAGGCAATGACTCATAAAATTAGCTTCTCTTTTTTAGTATAAAGAAGTATAATAGAGTTATAGTCCAGAAAATAATAGGAACTGCACTGCAGTTTGCACCGGTGATTACAATGAAAATAGAAAAAATAAGCGAAAATATCATAAAAGTGACAATTTCAATGACTGACCTCCAGGAGAGGAATATTGATTTTAATGCGCTCAATTACAACACTCCCGCAGCACAGGAATTCTTCTGGGATATGATGGAGCAGGCTGAAGAACAGCTTGGCTTCAGCTTGTCGGATTCACAACTGATTATTGAACCTGTACCAGTTACAAATGACGGATTTATCATCACCATTACCAAAGTCGATGAAGATGGCGATTTTGAGTCTATTCAAAAATATATCAAAAGCAAGCTTAAAAAAAGTGATCTGAAGGTAAAGAAGAAAAGCCGCAAAGTTTGTTCTTCCCTTTTTATTTACTCCTTCAACAACATAGATGATGTCTGTAGCCTTGCCAAGAAGCTGGACGGTCTCTATAGCGGCGAAACCACACTTTACAGATGCAGAGGTACCTATTACCTCATGCTGAACAGAAGCGGTCTGACGATTGCCAACACAAAAATATTCGAGCTGACATTGAATGAATATGGAATCAAAATAGGAAATATAAGCTTTTTTGAAGGTTATCTGAATGAGTATGGTGAAAAAATCATTGAATATAAGGCACTTGAAATGTTAAAGCAGTATTTTTGATTACTTCCCGTCATTCTTCCATTCGGTACCGGGTCCAATTTGAACAATGGCTTTCTCTGAGTCGTATTTGTCCGTATCCACCAGTTCTCCGTTTCTGTATACATTCACTGCTATGCCGTCTTTGCCCGGATTTAGCACAATACTCTGGCCTGGTTTCAGATTTTTATTTTCCACATTATAAACTGCCGGCTTAAATCTTTGCGTTATTTCTGTCGTAATCTTTACATTATCCTGTTTATCATTGATGTCCCCGGCAATAACAACCTTTACCCTGCCATTTTCCATCTGTGCAAATATGGCCATTTTATGCCCGAACGGATTAATAAACTTCAAATCGCCTGCACTTCCAGATATCCATGCATCAAGACCCGGATCAATATAATCTGCTGCAAGTTTATGGGGCAGTCTTGTAATGGAATCAGCCGGGATCCCCGCTGATAAAAGTGCCGCATAAAGTGTTGAAGCGACCTGGTCGTAACCTTCATTATCATTTTCAAAATCGGCGTTTTCAGCCGTCAGGCAATCAATAAACGAAAATGTTGGAGCATCTTCTTCCTTGACTGTAGCAGGAAGTACAATGCCGTTTATGCTGTCTGTGGCAAGTCCTATACTGTCTGACAGCGCATCGTCAGAGATATCGGTTGTGTACTCTGCCAATACCTGCTGAATCTCATCATAATCCTTAAGTTTGATTTTTGGCGAAACGGCCTGCAGTTCATAATTACTCGAACGTTTGAATTTAACCGGCTTCCATGGGTTTTCGGAGATTTGCCTGCTTATCAGTTCGGCAGCATTCACTACATTCAGCGAAACTCCATCGGACTCTGACTTTCTCACTATAACACCATCTTTGTAAACGATTTCAGCATCAGCCGGAGCGACATACAACTTGTCGGACAGCTCCATCAGCGCTTCCCTGAGTTTACCTTCATTCAACCTGACAACAGGTTGAAGTACAGGCTTATTTTCACCGAAATAGGCATTGAAAAGGAAAGGAATATCGGAAAGGTTGTTTATTTTACTAAAAGAGTTCAGAGTGGCATTCCCATCAATTTTAGCATTGATTTGAGAGAAGGGAATTTCGAAAGGTCCTTTTTCAGTTTCAATTTTAACGGAGGTAAGCTTGAATTTATCGGTATACCCGGTTTCCAACTTTTTAGCCGCTTGCGCATATCCCAAGCCGCCGATGGATAAATCGCCTGCATATATCCCGGGAGGCAGACTCTTTTGAGACAAGGCATACAAGGCAGCAATCCCAGCAGAAACAGCAATTGCGCTTTGAACCGTTATTAACAAAAAAATGAAAAGCGTTTTACGGGTTTTACTCACAATTAACAACTCCATACCGTTTTTCTTTTGTTACAAGTGTTTTTGATATGGTTCTTATTAAAAAGGTATAAAGCACTTTGTACTTTATACCCTATAATCCCAATACCTTTTACGCTCTATTGTTCATTACGAGTTCTATCGACTTTCCCTTGACTTTGGCTTCATCAATGACCGTGTCATCGATTTGCATGCCTTCTTCAATGATAATATTTCCATCATTATCACTTATAGTCCTTGTGGCATATCTGCCCTTCAAATACTGGCGCTGTCTCTGTTCATAGAGTACGGCAGCATTGTCTTCAGCTTCCTGCGCAACCGGTGCTTCAATTTCCGTATTGTCAGGGTAGGTGGTTTCCGCTGCAGGGTTTGTGAATGCGATCCTGTCAACGTCATTCATATAACCATCATTTTTTTTTTCAAAATCGGAAAATGCCAATCCTGAATCCAACTGTGCAGGGGTATCAAGCAGGGATGCTCCAATATCTTCCTTGACGACTGTCAGATTCTTGCCAAAGGTGATTACCATATCCCGCGGCAGAAGCTTGATCTGTTTTTGTGTAATGTCGGCGATAAATTCTAGTCCGGTAATCTTGCAGTTGTCATTATCATCTACATAGATATCCCCGATCTCGCCGATCAGGCTGCCCTTTTTTGTCAAAACCTTGGTTCCCTTAACCTTGATGTCATTTTGCAGAAGCTGTATGGCAGCAGGTATTCTGCTGATATCAGTAATGACACTCTCGTTCTCAATGGTAAGCGCATATTCGCCTATACCCAGAACATCCTCGGTCGGGATGACTCTTGCGCTGAAAATCTGTATGCCGCTGTCTACAACAATATAGTCAATGGCACCCTTGTCAGCGTTAATAATAATGCTTTTAACCTTGCCGACTTCAAGACCATCGGATATGCTTATTATAGGTAATCCCAGTATTCTTTGAGTCTTTTTCATAGTAAAGATACCCTCCTTAATTTCGTGCAGATCCAACCTGTCCGTCAAGCCTGAATGTCTAACAAATTACTTTCAATCTCTTCTTTAACCGAAGCATCCATCAGGTCGCCAAACGCGTCATGATAGCTGTTCAGAATATCATATGCAAATTCAACCTGTCCCAGGTTCTTATATAATACGCAAATATCAAGTACAATCCAGAAAGTAAGCTCTTTACGCGGTTTTTTATCAAGCGCATCCATAAAATATAATATCGCTCCTTCAACATCATCCGTTGCTTTGAGTTTGAAAGCTTCCTCGATACATTCTTCAATGGTTAGAACTTTACAATTCTGCACTATATTTTCTATTCCCATTTTATCAATATTTTCACTACTGTCAACAGATTTTTCTAAGTTATTTTGTTCTTCAGTCTTGGTTTCTACATTATTTACGGTTTCACTGCTATTTTCATTAACAAGTTTGTCATAAATCTGTTCCAGATAATTCGCATTTTCAATCGTGTTGGTGGTAACCTCCGCCTCAGTATTTTCTGATTCTGAAGAATCAATTCCTGCAGGAATGGCTTTTTTGCCAGGTTTTAAGACAACTGTGGTAATCAGGATGCTTAACAGGAATGCAAGTACCAGAAAAGAGGCCAGTGTCAGCAGTGAAGCCAGCAACAGAGCGGATGTACCGGAAGAACAACTATTAAAACGTGTAATCAGACCAAACAGAAGCGGAAACGCTGCAATGGAAATCAGGGAGGCTATTGTAACTGCACTAAGTGTCGCAAAATTCAACAGTTTGGATTTGCTGAAGAGGATCAGCATAATAACTGCGCTTATGATTACCGTCCCTGCGGCAACGGCAGCAAATGTAGGCATCATACACCCCCTAACCTTTCGATTTTATTGAATGAATACTATTTCAACCCATATATAACATAATTCGATATAAGTTTGCATTATTCCTTTATTTTATATTATTTTTTTATTCTCCGAATTCTACAGCCAGTAGTGTTACATCATCATCCATCTTTTTCCCCTCTGAAAAGTCGATCAAATCATCCGTTATAAGGCTCGCCAGTTCGTATAATTTAATGCCGCGGTTCTCAGCAAACAGTTTCAGCAGTCTGGCTTCAGAATAAACCATGCCAATACTGTTCCTCGCTTCAGGCAAACCATCCGTGTAGAGATAAAGCCTGTCACCCTTATGCACCTGAATATCATAGTCGTTGAATTCAGCCGTGCATACTTCACTGAGTTTGCAGATGGGAAAGCCTTTCATCTCGAGTTGATTAATATTACCGGCAGCTCCATCCAGCAATGGCATTACATTCATCCCGGCAGAACTGCAGATCAACTTTTTTTCAGCTAGATCATAAACACAATAGATTAGTACTATATATACATCCTCTTTGAATTTAGAGTGATTGAATGCATCATAAACCTGACGAAGCATGACCGATGGGGACGATAACGTCCCTTTGGACCTGTCCGTTTCTACTATATTGTCAATGCATTGTTTCAGGAATACCGTCAGCATTGCTGCAGGGACGCCGTGTCCCGACACATCGCAGACATAAAAACCGGTATGCTGTTCATCAAGCTTGAATACATCATAAAAATCGCCGCTTAACCTGTCTGTTGGAATGTAGACGGCATTGAAGGATATTTTACTGGTGTCGGGTAAAAATACAGGCAGCAGGGATTTTTGTATCCCTCGCGCATACTCCAGATCCTCAAGAAGTTTATTATTCATCAACTTCATCTGTCTCGTCCTTTGCTCAATTGTCCTTTCCTGATTTTCCGCATGCCGGCTAAGTGCTTCCTGCGCTGCCGTCAACGCTATGTAAGGGGCCAGCACATTTCGGGCGAAGGTCATCCTGAAGGCCATAAATAATGAACAAACCCCCAGTAGATGTCCAATATAATTATATATATCATAGACATTCACGTATTGGGTAAAGGCAAATTCACTAAACACACCCAATATTAATGCACAAGATATTACACGCTGTAAATTGTCATGATT
>JAEWQC010000110.1 GCA_023399355.1 Bacillota bacterium
GGGTAACGTAACCTTCTGCCAATTCAAGGTATCTCGGTCCCTTTGCAAGAGTACCGTACATGGTGCCTACCTGGCTTCTGAGTCCCTTGCCCAGATCTTCCAGGCCTGCACCGATCGGGAGTCCGCCTTCCGAGAACGCTGTCTGGGTTCTGCCATATGCAATCTGGAGGAAAAGCTCCCTCATTGCGGTATTGATAGCGTCACACACAAGGTCTGTATTCAATGCTTCGAGAACGGTCTTTCCAGGCAGGATTTCAGCAGACATTGCTGCGGAATGTGTCATGCCGGAGCAGCCGATCGTTTCGACCAACGCTTCCTGGATGATGCCTTCCTTCACGTTGAGCGTAAGCTTGCAGGCTCCCTGCTGAGGTGCACACCAGCCAATACCGTGCGTAAGACCGGATATGTCCTTTATTTCCTTCGACTGTACCCATTTCCCTTCCTGGGGGATTGGCGCCGGCCCGTGATTGGGACCCTTTGCCACACACGTCATTCTTTCAACTTCATGTGAATAAATCATTCTATGACCCCTTTCCAATGCAAATAATTAATTTCAATGATGATCCCTTTATTATCAGTGTTTTTAACGGAATCAACGGCTTGCCGGCCGACTTGCGGACAGCAGGCTGGTAAAAGCGTGGCGAGCCACACCAACAAATATTCTACCATATTATTCATTAAAAGTATATGTGAATTATTTATCACACCCCCAGCCTGTTAAAATTTAATAGGGTATTTACTTTAACTTAACTTGTCGATTTGATGCATTTTTAAAGAGAAATTATCCGCTTATCCGGTTGTCGTCCCCAGTCCTTGCAGACAGGTTATCCCTTTTCCTGAGACAGCCTGCCAAAAGAAAAGACCATAATACTGCAAAACTCCTCATTTCAATTCTCACCTGCAATCCGCACAAAATCGTAAGTAGCAGGAGAATGCCGGTCGATACGAGCAGCAGAATTCCCGTGATCAATAAGAGGCGGTCTGTTTCCATGGCATGTTTTCGAAAAAGTGAAAGCCCGGTGGAAAGCAAAAGCAGGCCCGGTAAAAAACCGGCAAAAAAGAGGACGTCGGATAAAACTCTTGCTTTATCAAAAAGCTGCTCGGCATAGGGAGCGATATATCCTATATTTACAGCGATTGTCTGAAAATGTTCCTTTATCAAACCGGCGTAGTAGGAAATATCGATAAGTTCGTCAGGAACAAGTACCGGATTTATGTACAACTTAAAGCAGATGCACTGCCACAAGCCCAGAATAAAAAGTATGGCAATCCCTGCTTTTCCGGCTGTCTGCAGAAGGAGGAAGATATTTCGCCTTACCAACCCGAAAAAGTAGTCATTTCCCGCTTCGCTTTTGAAAATGGCTATCAGGTGAACAACAATTGTTTTTATGTATAAAATAGCCCCTATTATTGTGATGAGTCCTATTATAAAAATAGCAATAACCGGTTTCTGCTCCATCAGTGCCCGTTCAATATTGTAATCGGTTATTTTGTAACCGGACGGATTTCTACCTATAGATTGGAGCGCATTGATAATTTCACTTTCATTCCCGCCCAGAGTGCCGTCATCCACTGTCTCCACTTCAAAACAGGAAATTCCGGCGTCCTTATTGAGGTTAAAAAATATTGTGGAAGGAATATAGATATTGGCGTTTCCATCATCAGAAAGCCTGCCAATTACGGACTTATCCTTGACAGCAATCCCGATTATTCTGAAAGTCCGGCCAAAAATCCTGATTTGATTTCCTACTGCGTTATCTGTATTAAAAAGCTGCCAGGCCAGATCATCTTCAATGACTGCCACGGCTTCCCCCCTATCGTCCGATTCCTGTGTCAGGAAGCCACCGTTTTTAATTCTTACTTCATGAAACATGGAGTAAAAAGAGTCGGTACCGATGACCCTGGCCTTTACGGATACACTCTCGGAGGATACCGGCAATGCAGCTTGGATGGTGTGAGTAATCATGCTGCCGCCAAAGACCTCCCGGATTCTGTCCATGTCCTTTTGCGACAGCAGGTTTGAACCTTTTGGATCCAGGTTGTTTTTTACACTGACGGTTATTTTTTGCATGGAAACCAACCCATTCAGTGCTTCTGCTTTTTCCAGAATACTCACGCCCGGTATCATAATCGATAAAAGCAGGAAAATACCTAAAGCACTCATGATATATGCAGCTTTAAACCGTTTCAAACTATTTTCCTCCTACCTGTCAATAATGACTCGGCTTCCCTCCGAAATGCTCTTGCTGTATTTTACGATTATTTGTTCATCCGGTTCCAGTCCCTGCAGCACTGCAGTTTTAAAATCATCCTCATCTTCCGTTGTTATTGCTGCTTTCTGCACATAGAACTCATTTCCCAAAGGGCCTTTTTTTTCTTTTACGACCCAGACAAATTTTCCGTTATTATCAGTCGCCACGGCAACATTAGGCACAAGAATGGTGTATGTCTTTGTCTTTTTGTCGGCATAAATCTCTCCATGTTCTCCACTGCTTAAGCCCTCTGCGGGTAGTTCCACGATAAGATCCCTCTTTTCGCCCGGGTAGTCCAAATTGGCAATTATATCGGTAATTTTTCCGGAGATGGATTTTGCAGAAGATGACCCGAGGCTGACTTGAACCGGATCCCCAATATTCAAGTATTCTGAGCTTTTCTCATCTACAGCGGCCCGGAAACGATATCCCGCTGAAATATCGGCTATGGTATAAACAGGTATCGTATTGTTTATAAGAGAGCCTTCCTGGTAATTTAGCTTTGTGACCACTCCATCCATAGGCGATTGCAGTATACTGCCGGTACTCAATTCTTTTTTGAGATTATCTACAGTGATTTTCTGCAATTCGACATCATAGCCGGTGCTCTTGATCGACCGGTTCAATTCCGCCAGTCCGGCAGTCTCCTCTTCTTTTTGTGCCATGCAGTCCTTTTGTGCTTCACTTAACATATTCCTCGCCTTTTCAAGTTCGTCCCCGCTTGCAGCACCTGCATCATGCAGTGCTTTTATCGTATCCAGGTTTTTTTGCGCCTCCAGAACATTTTCTTCTGCCGCCTCCACCGGTCTGCTGTATTTTTCAACACTGGTGTTATTCAGACCGTCAAGTGCAAGCTTCAGCTTTTCATACCTGATCGTTTCAACATTCAGCTGCTCCTCCAGGTCTTTTTTCTCCAGAATGGCAATGATTTGGCCTTTGTTTACCTTGTCCCCGGCTTTTACCTTAATTTCTTCGACCCTTCTGCCCTGAGATGCATAGAAGCTGGTTTCCTTGGCAGCTTCAACCACTCCCTCCCCAGTGACTCTCTTGATCAGTGCACCGGATATGGGGTTCTCAAGCTGAACTCTGGGAAGAGAGAAATTATTGATCGTATTGGAGAAGAAGGTCAGAAAAATCATTATTGCTATGAAAATTGCTGCGATTCTGGCAATAGTCTTTTTCTTGACCAGATTAGCATCGGATGTATTATTCATAAATTTTAAACCCCCATAAAAGTTTGTTTTCCTATCCTTTTATTCCGGATAGCTGTATGCCTTCAACAAGATAATTCTCACCATATAGAAACACAAGGAGCATCGGAAGCATATATATTGTCGAAGCAGCAAAAGCAATACCCATTTCCCCCGAATTAACAACGGACAGATAAATGGAAAGAGGCTGTTTTGCCACATCCTGCAGGAAAATCAACGGCTGCTCGACCATGTTCCAGTTGTCTATGAAAACAAGAATAGCCAGAGATGCAATTCCGGTTTTTGTCATGGGAATAATTATTTTAAAGAAAATATCAAGGTGGTTTCCTCCGTCAACCCTGACAGCTTCACAGTATTCATCAGGAATATAGACCATGAACTGGCGCAGCAGGAAAACTCCGAATGTACCGAAAATTCCGGGTAATATAATGGAGAGGTAGCTTCCCACAAGTCCAAGTTTATCAGCAACGATATAATTAGGTACAAGCGTCACCTGGAAAGGCATCAGCATTGTGATGATATAGATGAAAAACAATTGCTCCCGTCCCCGGAATTTCAATTTTCCAAAAGCATAAGCGGCCATGCTTGCAATCATAATCTGTCCAAGGATAATGGGCACAGTCAGAATGACAGAATTCCAGAACATCAGCAGAAACTGGATCCGCTTGATCAGTACGGTATAATATTGTTTAAGCACTACCTCATCAGGTATCAGCTTTAAATTGACATATTTACTTGTCCCATCGTCACTGTCTGCTGAAAATGTCGGACTTAGGGGAGAATAGTTCTGCTCAATTTCCTTTTCAGTCATAAATGAGTTTGAGACAGTCAGCGCCAGGGGAAAAATGAATAAGATCGCAAGCACGCAGACCAGGAAGGTTAATGCAGCTTTTTTACTTTTCTTTTTAGAAATATTTTTCATATGCCCTCCCGTTATTGTATGGATTTGCTGATCTTCCGCTCGAATCTGAATAAGATGGAGACAAGCGCAACAATGAAGACTGCCATGATAAATGCTGCAGACGTCAGCTTCTGGTAATCAAGCGAAGCAAACATGTTGTTCATATAGTGCTGGAGAATGTATACGCTGTCGTGTGGGTAACTTCCGGCAATCAGGTAGGTTTCTCTGAACACTTTGAAGGAATTGACTATTGAAATGATAAATACGAAAAACGATGTTGGTGTCAGATAAACCAATGTAATACGCTTGAAACTTATCCATGATGTTGCCCCGTCAATATGAGCCGATTCGTAATATTGAACCGGAATATTCTGCAAGCCCGCAAGGAAGAGCACCATACTATACCCTGCATTTTTCCACAAGTACACCACAAGCACGACAAGCCTTGCCCATTTTGTATCCATCCAATCAACCGGGAGCATTCCGAAAGCCGCCAGAATGGAATTCAACGAACCGCTGTAGCTGAATATGATCTGCCATACCAACACTACCGAGGCTACAGGAATGACCAGCGGCGAAATGAAAAATGCACGGAAGATATTCCTGCCGTAAATATTATTATTGAGCAGTATGGCCAAGCCAAGCGAAATCGCCATGATAAGGGGAACACTGATACCGGTGAACACCAGTGTATTGACC
>JAEWQC010000162.1 GCA_023399355.1 Bacillota bacterium
CATCCGCCATGGCAACAGGGGTATTCTTTTCCGGTCCGTATCTGTGACCACAATAGACACAATTAACATACATTCCAGATTGCAGGTCATTTACCCATTGATGTAACCGTTCGTTTTCTTGCTGTACCGTCCTAATGGCCGATAAAGCTTCATTTGCCACTTCTGCGCCCTCAATGGCCCCGGCTGCCGTCTTGTCATTGTATAACATCGTCAGTATCTTCTCGGCAAGTCTAAGCCCTTTTGGCTGACGTTGTTCGGCTTCAAGTTGACGTTCGAGAGCCTCATTCATTTTTGTTGGATTAATATACATATGTCCCTCTCTTTTCCGCAGCACACTGCTGCGCATTGTTTTTGATATACGATAATTCCAGCACACACCTTGTTACTTTTCCATATCTCTGACATATTGTGCGCGTTCACGTTCTACATCGTTTTTATAGTTTTCGTGTGCGACGTATTCAGCGTCCTTTCGCATTTGAGCTACTTTTTCGTCATAATTCACAATCGGATCACCGAAACGGTTGAAAATATCGTCTATTGCCGCTGTAAGCATATCTATGATTCTGTCCCGGTATATACCGGACTGTGATTTTGCATTAGCTCGCAAGTCCCATAGCTCCATAAGCTGTTGCATTTTATCCTCTGTTATAAGTTCCCATCCGTAAGCGTCCCTGATCGACTCTATGGAAGCGTAGTCATCCAATTTAGCGAACGGGTTTTCGACGTTCGCGGCAGCTTTACTCCTGACTTTTAACTTTTTCTTACGATAAGTGGAAATCGCATCCCGTATCAAATTCTGGGAAATTCGGATATCTTTTTTTAGCCCTTCAATTTCACGCCGTTCCTCTTTCGCTTCGGTGCTTTCACTTTTGGTCCAAAAGTCCAGAACTGCCTGTGTTGACGTTAAGCTCATGTTTTATACCTCCTATGTAGTATGCGCAGTTGGCCAAGGCTGCAGGTTTCTAATTTACGCTTCCGATATGTCTATGTAATACTCCTTGCCCTGTTCGATCTGATCTGCGGCGGCCTTGTTGACGGTGTATACTGTGAAATCGCCTCCGGGAGTGTACTTGAAAAATTCCTTATTTTCGGGGCTTTCACCATAGACGGGACTCATTTTAATTGTTGCTGCCTCTTGGTCTGTTCCTGCATTATGAACCTCTTTGCAATGACATCTGAATTTGCATCTTACCATAAAATCACCTAATCCTTTCTGTCTCTGCAGCCTTGGCCCACCTGCGCATACTTTATTATTCATATTTCCTTTTTATAGCCATGTTTCCACAATTACTGGATCGTCGGTTGCTGCTGGCCCGAGTCTTGTCATCATCACTGGTATGCCCATATGGATTGATTCCAGTGTAGCTGCAACCATTGCATAAGCAGTTGCTTTTTTGTATATGTCCCAGAGCCGTGCTACATATTTGCCAGGGAAATCGGAAGGGGAATTGTAGACTACAATAATGGGTACATGGCAAAGCTGCTTCAGTGGCAATTCGATAAATGAATCAACAACTATACTTGTGCGATTTTTCATGGCTCATTCTCCCTCCTGAATCAATTCGATAACCTTATTGTTTTTGATCAAATGAGTTTTAAGGCTTCCAAATGACCGCCAATATGGAGAATAGAACACATATCTTGATCTGTTTTCAAAATCTGCTTTCATTTTTTTTGGTAATTTCTTTAATGATGTTTTAGCTTTAGGGGATAGTATAGATTTCATATTGGGCTGGAAGAACCTTCTCCTTTCCTCGCAATCCTCTGTATACCAGCTGCCTTTAATCTCTCCATTCACATAAACAGCAAGTACATTCTTAAACTGGTTATATCGTTCCAGAGCAATGGTGACCATATAATCATCACATTTTAACTTGACCGACCCGAATAGTGAATGAAGTTCTTCTTCAACCTTTTTCCATTCTGCAGTTGTCAATACGTTCACCTCCAAATTTATCTAGCCTTCAGCAATGGCCTTCAAGCCTTTTTTCTTTGCCCAGGCGTCCAGGTTCTTTTGAGCTTCCGTCTTGGTTGACACCATCGGCAGCTCTCTTGATTTTAGCCTGTGCAATCCTCCGGCATCGCTTCTCCTGAAAACGCCATATTCCTTTCCGAGACCTTTTTCAACAAAAATCACAGTACCGTCTTTCCCCAAGTATTTCGTTCCGTTATTCATGACCTCACCTTGCCTTTCATTTTTCAGAAATAGGGAAGGAGAGACCTTTTGAAGATTCTCTCCTTTGAAAACATGAGCAGTCATCACAATTTGTCTGCCCGGCGTTCACATAGCAGCTGTCACGGCACCACCAGATACACATGAGCCGCTGCCAGCATTGATCCATGTCACACAGTTTCATTGTCTTGTTCCTTTTCCCGCAATAACGATAACAGCCTTGACACGGTCCGTATAACCTCATCAATGTTTCCATTTGCATCAACGATCCAGTGGCATCGAACGATCCGGAAAGCATCTTGGTCATGACCGATCCTCTGGCCAACATCCTGGACGCTCCGTCCTTGTTCTGACATTCTGTCAATCCGGTTTGCTTTATCGGCCTTCAGGTAAAGCAATATCACGTCGGCATCCTGTACCTTATCAAGCAGCATATCGACTCCGACAGGATCAACTACGTAAATGCTCATTCCCAAATTCTGATATTGTCCGCGAGTCGCCCAATAATGATGACCATCATAAAAGGTATAGGCGATCATATCCGATGTGTCGATGTACTGAAAGTGTTCCGGAGTGAACTGTGGATCAAACATTTTTCCCTGGACCATTGGAACCTTGTCAACGAAAATATGACCACCTTCCTTCAGAGTCCGTGGGCTTCTGGTTGTATAGGATTTTATTACATTGAATCCTTGAGCCTCGAGCCTTTGTGCAATCGCCGTCTTTCCAGCTCCGCTTTCGCCAATCAGGCAGATGATTTTATCCTTCATTTGTAGCAATCCCCCTTTTTTTAAAGCAGTTCAGTGCGCTTTTGTGATATCTTGCTGGTAAATTTAATACGGTAATGAGGCTTTGCCCCGCAAATATGAATACCTTGTCACGATAGACCCGAATGTTATTTGCCGTCTTGTTGTAGAAATATACTCCAGTGATGTACTTGTTTAATGATCCTGTCGTCTCGCCGTGGGTTAACCCTTTTTCAAACGCTTCTTCCGCAAGCTTGTTCACCGTTTTCTTTGGGACTCCGCACCGCCTCCTGACTCTTTTGTTGCCATGAACCGAAACATGGATCACATAAAATCCCCCTTACTCATATAGCTGAGTTAGTCTTATAGATAGCTGACTTTGGAAGATGCACTTTCTACTGCTCCTTTCAAGCCCTCGATTACTCTCCAGGCTTGTTCTGCTGAGAGAAAGCGCATATCATCAATGCCAGCATACCTTTTCAGAAAGCCCCTTAACCGATCATTTAATGAAGCTGCGTATTGAACTGTGTCATAACTCTGCAGTTCATACATGAGTCTCCATATCTTGCTTTTTTGCTTTGCTGAAGCCATGCCTGGCACGTCCTTTTTTGGTGTCTGTTTTTTATGTCTTTCGAAGCCACGCATGCTTGATTTCAAACGTGTTATAACACTGTTAGCCTGCATGCTGCTCAGATCACTGATATGGGATTTACCGGTCATGGATTCGATCATTTCATGCAAAGAATCTCTGGATACCATCCGGTCGACAATCCCAAGTTCGTTCCCAAGTGTGTAGATAACTTTGATCTGGTCCTTAGTAATTTTCTTGACCGCTTGGGAAGCGTTCACCGAAAACACCCCTTTCATACGCCAACAGGGTGGCTTCATGGGCCACCCTGCAGGTCAGATTCTTTTACGATAGCTTTGCCAATTTCTCCCGATCGATCTCATACCAGAATACATCATCCACTTTTCTGCTGGCACCAACAGCGGCGATGACTTCATCCGGATACTTGTCCAGTGCTTCCTTGTCCACTTCAACCTTTGTCCGGATGCAATCGTTCATTTTTCTGGCCCTGAGATTGTTCAGCACCGCCTCGATGCTTTTGAGAGTGATTTTGGAACTGATCCGGAAACCAATCTTTCCGAAGTCCAGAATTTTCGTCTTGCCTTTAATATCAACTTTGTTTTCTTCGGAGAATTCCTTGATCTCCAGTTCCATCTGTTTGATCTTGTCCTGATGTACCCGGCTTTTCAATGCTGCATCCAGCTTCAGATCGGAGATTTTCATATTCATATCCGCCTCGATCCGCTCGATCGCGATCTGGCATTCACCGATCATCTTCAAATTGATGCCGACATCCTCCCAGTTTTTGAGCTTAACACTTTCCATTCTTACTCTTGCCATCTCTTCAACCTCCGATCTACTGGCATGCAGCCAATGGTTCATTTGTTTCCCGGAACATTGATACTGCATGTCCATCCCTGCAGTAAATCAGCATTCCTCTGTTCCTGTACAAGAACTCGGCGTACTCCACTGTTACTTCATCCAGTGGATGACCAATATTGTTCCTTTTAAATTCCTCTACTGAATGTTCCAGTGAATTTACTGCAGCCTGGAGACCGTTTTCAAGATCAGCCACCTTTTCACGTCCAGCTTCGGATATCATACTTATTGCTGCTTCACGATCCATAAGTCCGAGTCCCAAACTGTTTACGGCAACACATACCGTATCATTGAAAGTAAGTCTGTTTTTTAAAACACTTGTCATATGCATCCTCCTTACGCATTGAAGCTCAGAACGATCTGCCCGAGCTCTCTTACCAATTCTGATGTGATAACCTTTCCTTTGGTAACCTCCATGAGCCTCTTGAGTGCCATCATCAACTGTCTGGTTCCCCTGGTGACCCCGATTGTGATCAGATCCGATTTCGCGTGTACTGTGCAGTTGATTCCGTTCAGGAACTTCTCAACTTCAAGTTCTCCGAGTCCCTGCAGCCGCTGGAAATATCCGACTCTGTCCCTGAGTCTTGCATAGTCCGGTTTCTCTTCAGCGTAAATCACGATGTCCTGGGCAAGCTTCTCATTGCCGCAAAGCAGTATTCCAAGCTTTCCGTCCCTTTCGGAAACCTCGTCATAAATACCTCTTATAGTCTCCAGGGAGTCCAGGTTTAGGAAGTCAGCTTCATCGAAAATTAGGAGAGAGTTACCAGCCCTTTTCAGTAAGGCCTTGATGATTCGCATTTCAATATCTCCAGATGATCCATAGTTTTCAATGCCGATGGCATCACAGATCCTTCTGAGAATGGTTTTCGTTCTGCTCCGCTTGCTGCAGGTGACGATGTATACCTGGGAATTTGCCTTTTGATATTCCTTGGTGATCTTGGTCTTTCCGGTTCCAGGAGCTCCGACCAACAAGCATAATTCGCTCTGTGTCTGCGCCCTCTGGCATACACCCATGACCCTGGCCTGATCCCTTGTCGGTATGATTCCGATATCTGATACATCCTGTTTGAATTCAGAAGTGACCGATATCATTTCCTCTACTGGCCATCTCCCGATTTTGATGAAGTATTCCTTGAGAGCCCGCTCGACTCTGTCAATCCCGCTGATAAGCTTTCCATTTGCGTAAAGGCTTATGGTGGAACGGCTTATCCCGATATCGTCACCAACCTTCTTGCAGGTTCCTCCGTCGTTCAACAGGATACAAAGCGTTTTTTTCTCGTTGGACCATGAATCATCTATGATGTACTTCCCAGGGAAACTCACTGAATTGTCGATAGCTGATATAGCTGTCTGCATGCTTAATTCCTCCCTTTACTAATTTCATTTCCGATATTGATAATATAATTGTCAAATGTCCCTCCGGAATCATTGGCACCGACCGCAGCCCTTGTAGGTTTACCAGAAGGACCAGACCCGGTAGTTTTTTTCCTTCCTCTGGAAGCTTTGGTTACTGGAGTGATCATTGTCATTCCATCATCCGGATGCTCTAACCTACCGCTGACAACTCGCGGTCCTGATTGATACCTTTCCATAATGACGTTCTCCAGAGTATTTGCCTGAGTTCCGATAAGCTGCTGTTTGAGTGCTTTCCTTCTGGATGCCACTCTCTTCTGATGGGCCTTGACATCATCCTGACTCGCCCCGAATGCCAGTGCATTCCCGTTCGTTGCCGCACAAATGAATGCTCCCGCACGTTTCGGGTCGAAAACAAGGATCTCTCCGATCCTGTTCGGATCGAACCGAATGACAACATCTTGTCCGATATATCTGTCAAGATCCGGATGAGTGTAATGCCTCGGATTCGCCCTAGTACCAAACTTGCTGATTCCACTTTTTGAAACATGCGCCCGGTCAACGTCCATTAGGCACATATCAAGATCCCGCTCTTCAGGAATTTCTGTCCTTGCAAGTGCGGTTTTGGCAACCATTTCGAATGGAGTTATTCCAAGAGAACTATGAACTGCATTGTGATACTTCCAGATGTAATGATCCAAGATAAGATAGGCTTCTTCGAGACTTAACAATTCTCCACGCCTTGCCATTGCCTGTTCGTCCAGACCAGCAGGACGTTTCTTATTGTCTTTTCCGCAGTAACCCGGCATATAGCGCGACAGTTGATCGGCAAAAGTTCCGAACCACCGTTCGCAGTGACCCTTCGCCCATGGGGTATAGGGTGTACAGAACCGTTTATCGGTCTTGGTAAGCTCACAAAAACTTTTAACTTCACTGGAATATTCCCAGTTTTTGTGCTTACGTCCTTTTGCTACAGCCGCCTTATAATCCTCACCGTTGTCAATGTACAATTCCTGCGGCATACCGTACAATGGACTTTCGGTGTCTGATAGAGCTTCGATTGCCTCCGGCAGCCATGCAAGGCGTGCCATCGTTTTTATTACTACATCCCGGTTGTCTGCTGCAGTGAAGGAAGATAGCCGTTTTTTCAGTATCCCATGCCTTAATGCAGCTGAAATTGTTCTTCCGTTTGCCTGGATCGCTAGTGTGTATCCACGTACTGTCCTGGTACATACGTCGAACCAAATCGTCATCCATGGCCTGACTGCTTGTCCACCATATTCGATGAAGAAATCGCATACATGGTGGTCACCTTCCCAGACCTGGTTGGCAAGCTTCGGAGCATCACGGTGAATCTTGAACCCAAACTTTTTGTTGTATTCCTCCGCTCCTTCGCGCGCCAGGCATACAAGATCAGGTTCGTATTTATTCATGTCTCTTATGTAGCGGTAGATGCTGTCTTTCCCTGGGGCTTCCAATTCTTTCATCTGGCAGTACATTTCAACCTTTGCTTTGATGTGCGACGGGCGTGGCCCGTTTAATTGAAGGTACTCAGCCCGGATCAGTTCTTCGACCTCTTTTGGAATGGATGGACGTTCAATGAACTGCTTTTTCAGGAATTTGTTCGGCAGCCGAATCAAGGCAACCGTCCCACCATTCCTATAACTGTCAACATACCTGTAAAGCGTCCTGGTTGAAATGTCGAACTGTCTTGCAATACGATCTGCAAGCTCCTTTTTTTGATTATCTCCCCAAACCGCATCATATTTGATGAATTCGGTGGCAGCTGCAGCGGCTTCCTCAGCATCGGCGACCAGTTCCTTATACCTCCTGCTACCAACAAATGCTTCCAGTTCTGCAAGGTTCACTCCTTTTTTACTACTTGGCATTGAGATAACCTTGCATTCCTGAATTTTCATTGATTGATAGTACCGTTTTTGTGCTTCTTTACTCAAGGAGGTTAGAGAAATCAGAACACGTTCCTTACCTCCGTTGCCTGTACGCTCAGTTTTTATCTTAAAGAATTCCGGATTACGATTGATTCTTTGGGCTATGCCTTTATATGAAATGTTTTCAAATCCGGCAGCCTCTTCCAATGTCACATATGCGCTTTTCAATTTGATTCTTCCCTCCTTTACGTCAGATTCCTAAACTGCTATAATAGAAGGGAAGTGAGAATAAGAGATCCTTTGGAAGCATCACAGGTTGCGAGCCGGTTGGATGCTTTTTCTGTATCACTTTGGATTCCCACTTCGCCTTGGTGGAAGAGCGGTCAAATGGCCGCTTTTCCGTTTTCCTGCTGACCATCATCATTTGTAATCACTGTCCTCATAGTTTTGTAGTACTCAAGCTGGCCGAGGATGTGCTTCTCGGTATCCAACAGAGCTTTGAACTGACTGTTATACTTCGCCAGGAATTCCTTCACCTCTTCAAGCACCTTGGTTTTCTTCTGGTCAATCAGATCCAACTGTTCCTTCAGGCACTTTAAGGTACATTTCAGATACATTTCCTGTGATTCCGGTGTAATGCCTTCAAAATCCTGGACCATCTTGGAGAGCTCATTAAAGCCTTCCTTATAGTCTGATAGGAAAATGATGGCCTTGTCATGTGCTGATGCTTTCTGCATGCCATTCACTCCTTACGCGCAATTTTTAAGATCCTCCAGGCTCAATTTAAGCACTCTGGCAATCTTATCCATGTATTTGGCTCCCGAACGTTCACCATACATGATGTATGTAACATAGGTGTAGTTTGCACCGATCAACTGGGCAAATGTCTTTTTAGACATATCCAGATCAATCAGTCTTTTCTTAATGATTCTTCCGATTGGGGAGAGCTTTTTCTTGCGTACTGCCATTTAAATCGCCTCCGTTTTGTTTTTCATATGTTGCTTCCTGCGGCGTCCAGTGAGATCCACTTTTGATTTGACCGCATGATGGATTGAATTGAATTAATGAATTGCACTCATCGTCATACTTGCCAATATTCACCCCGGTATTGCTTTCCGGCTCCCCGCATCCTAGTGCGGATCGTCGCTATAACTGGTTACCATTAGCCGCACACGCCTGACTATAAACTTGCCTGGCTCAGATGGCTTCTTACAAAATAAAACCAGTTTGACTATTTAGTTTTCAATACTTCCATCAATATAGGCCCGGTCTCTCTCAAGAGGCCCTCGGTGCATTCCAGCTCCACCGGTGAGCTTTTAGTTACCTGCAGCTCCTGCTGCTTTCCCTGGCACTGCTACCCAGGTAAAACCCTGTTGGGTAATATTTCACATTCTCAAACATTCTGTCAATTATAACTGTTGTGGTGCCATACTGGAGGGAGCACCTTTGGGGATTGAGAGTATGTCCAAAATTCAAGAACATACGTTTTGAGTTGTTTTTTACTGCCAAAGCGTTATATATTGTTGATATCTAAAAACACTATAAGAATATTATAAGTTTCCTCTGGATACTTGTCAACACAAATAGTATCCACGGGATATGTTTTTTAGGAATAAAGATTGATTGGTTGGCAACGGATACTTTGGGAGGTTGGCTATGGATACAATTGGCAGTAGGGTCAAGCAAATTAGAGATGATCATGACATGTCTCAAGAAGCGTTTGGTAAAAAGCTTGGTGTTAAAAAGGCAGCGATTTCAAAGATCGAGAATAACAGTAGGGCATTAACAGATCCTTTACTTTACAGCATTGTACGAGAATTTTGCGTCAATGAAACTTGGCTTCGCGATGGTTTGGGAAATAAATATGAAGAAAGAAAAAGGATATGGAGAAAGAATTCTGAAGAAGAAATTGAGACGTTTAATGAAGAAATGCTTTCTGAGCGTGATGCACTATTCTCACTAATAAAAGATAGTCCAGAAGAAGAGAAAGCCATGTTATTTACTATTCTTAAGTACATGTATTCTTTATTAATAAAGAAAAAACTGAATACCTCTTTATATTATACATATTATCAACAGTTTGGCATTATATTTATGGAGTTTTGTAATTTAATAGAAGAACTGAACTATGATCATCAAGAGGATTATTCAATAACTACGAGCTTTATAGAAAAGATCAAACCGCAGCTGCATGAAATTTTGAATCTATATAACCCTGAGATAAATAATAAAGCAGCGGAGGAATCAAGAAGTTATATAACAGCTGGATATGGCACAGGAAAGACATACTCACTTTTGCGAATCATAAAAGAATTTGACTGGTATAATGGTACCGATGATGCTAAAACAGGACTTTTTGATATGTACAATCATCTTGGTGATAATGACCAGGAAGAAATCCTTACACTAATGTCCCTAAAACTAAAAAGGGGACAGAGCATTAAAAGAAAGCGCTCGTTATCGAATTCGGAGCATGGCGAAGAAGCCGCGACGAGTGATATTGTTACAAAGAAAATGGCTTGAGTTTGTGCCTAAATGTCGTCTTATGATATCATTACATAAATTAAGGTAGGAATTTTTTCAATTTTGTAGAATTGCTCCAATGGTATAAAAGTAAAAGCTAAGTCCGCTAGCCGTTGAAATTAGGGCAATTCTACAATTCTACAGTAATTAGGCACTTTGTAGAATTGTTTTTTCCATATTATAAGCTAGTTTTATCTCGGATTATCGTGTTTTTTAGATTAGCGTTATGAGTGCGTTATGACTTATAACGCTTATTTTATGCGGTTTTTAGAAATTACGTTATTGATTTATAACGCAATTAACGGTTATTTTACTCGGTCGATCACCATCCAGTCGTCACGTAGCGGTTATTACTGTCTAATATTTTTGTTATAATGCCTCTATAGCTACAGTATACTGCATTACAAGGAATTTATAAAATTTTTGTCCACTCGATTATTTTTCGCACCGAGTAAAAATAGACGTTTTCTTTGAATGTCCTGATTTGTCCGGGTTTCACCGGAGTTGTCCCGGTCATTTTTGACATTTTATTATTGACATATTATTTGATAATCAACAATTTCTAGATATCAGATTGGTTCCATAAATATTTCTTGCTGTCGTCTTTCCTTTCTCGTTGGTCTCCAGGACTACCTGGTCGTATTCGTACAGATACCTGGTCATATTGCCGTTTGACGTTTTCCGG
>JAEWQC010000204.1 GCA_023399355.1 Bacillota bacterium
GTTCAGGCTGTCGTAGGTTTTCCCGGTGATATTGTTTTTTCCGTCGGTTTCAAAGCGCGGATTCCCGTTTTTGTCATATTTGACCGACGTCGATATTTTATCCGTACCGGCTGCATTTTGTTGGGTATGGGACAATTGCCTCCCCCGGCTGTCATAGGTGTACAGGTTCACCAGCCCCGTACTGTCGGCCTGCTTCTCCAGCCTGCCCATTTCATCATATTGGCAGGTGACCGTATTGGCAGGGATGGTCGCGTCCCCATGGGTGACTGTTTTTCTCAGTTGCCCGAAAGCGTTATATTCATACGTAGTGGTATTCCCGTTACCGTCCGTCCTCGTAAGATTCCTTCCGGATAAATCGTAGGTATTGGATTGAAGG
This sequence comes from Bacillota bacterium, assembly GCA_023399355.1. GTDB lineage: Bacteria > Bacillota > Clostridia > Acetivibrionales > DTU013 > UBA1305. Next base: position 377 of record JAEWQC010000204.1, read on the forward strand.
GTCTGGATTGGCGCATTCGCGTTTTTAAGGACCCCGGTGGAAAGAATGTTGCCGGCATCGTCATAGGTATAAATGGTTGTTACCCCTTTGGCGCCGGTTTCGGATACTTTCCTGCCCAAGCCGTCATACTCGTACCTTGTTGTAAAAGAAAGGGCTCTTTCCAGGGATACGGGATCTGTGACGGTGGAAAGCCTGCCGGCCAGATTGTAGGTATATTCCGTCCCATAACCCGTACTGATCTTTTCGTCAACAGAATTGCCTGTTCCGCTTTCAAATCCCAGCGCATCCAGTTCTTTCACGACATTGCCGGAATTGTCATAGCTGTAGGCTTTTGATACGATGGTAACCCATTGGTCCGACGAATCCTCGTAATAGATATTCTTCCTGACCTTCACCCTGCCCATCAGGTCATAGACGTATTCCGTCCGGTTCATTTCCGACAGGCTCTTTGTGCTGCTATAGTTTGCAGGCGAAACCTCCGCCGTTTTTCTTCCGGCCCTGTCATAGCTGCATAGGGTTACACCCAGCGCGGCATCTGTTGTAAGGGTAAGCAGTCCCATGGGATTGTATGCAAATCTGGTGGTGTTATTGTTTGCATCGGTGACGGTTAACGGCTTGCCCTCCCAGTTATATGCGGTACTGGTCGCAATGGTCGCCTGTCCCCCGTTTTCATCAAGTCCGGGCATGCTGACTCCCGTTTGTCTGTTCAGCGCATCGTAGCTATATGTCGTGAGAACCTGATCCGGCGTTTTGACGGTCTTGAGGTTCCCATTTTTATCATAGGTATAGGTCGTTGACAGGATGGTGTCCGCAGTATTGCCGAAGGTGTTCCCGGCCAGGTCGCCCGCATCTGCGTGCTGCTTTTTCGTCCCGGGCTTTTCAAGATCATTGTAGGTGTATTCCGTTGTCATCTTATTGGTCGAATCCGTATACAGGTCCTCTTTGATGACATTTCCATCATTGTCGTATGCATATTCCGTTTTTCTGCCTTCATTGTCCGTGGTCTTTTTAAGTTTGCCGTTTTTATAATATTCAAAGGTTTGAACGGTCTGGCCGGCAGGAACAACATCCTTCAATACGGAATTCCTGCCTTTGATCTCCTTATGCTTCCAGCCGTTCTTGTAATATTCGGTCTTTGCATAGGAATAATAGGTGTTTCCGTCCGATACCTCCAAAGGAGTCCACTGTTCGGAAAGCAAACCCAGGCCGTTGTATGTAAGGTATGTGATGCTGCCGTTGGCGGCAGTCGAAGCTGCCAGTGAGCCATCCGGGTTATAGGTCATTTTCTGTCTCGTGCCATCCGGATTCTGCTGCTCCACAAGACGATTGGCAAAGTCGTAAATGGATACTGTAACGGCTTTATCCGCTGAATTCAGATATACTGTCCCGGTTTTTTGCGTCCTGCCATCCCCCATGTCCGCATAGGAGTAATCCTTCAGGAGTATTTCAGCTGCAGTTGAATGATCCTTGAAATACTCTTTCACAGGCCGGTCCATCACATCATACTCATACCTGTGGATAGAGCCGTTTGGATTTGTCACTTTTGACAGGTTGCCATAAACATCATAAACGTAGCTGGTGGCATTGCCCAAGGCGTCCGTTGCTCTTTCCGGCTTGCCGCTGTCGTAATACAGGTACCTTGTGCCGGCTGTATTATCGCTGTAAGTATCCGCCGCCAAATTATCATTGGCTGAATCGTACTGGTTTGGTGAAATTTCCTGTATTTTTTGTCCGAGCAGGTTATACACGGTCCTGGAAGTCTCGTTCCTGCTGCTGACAGTTGTTGTCTTTATCAGCTGTCCATTTTTGTCGTAGCCGTATTCCGTCCTATGGCCTTCCGGGGTAATGGCGGCGGTCTTCCAGCCGATCCGGTTGTATTCGTATGTTGTGACGTCCGCTGTTTGCGGATCCGATACCGTTTTGAGGTTTCCATCGGAATCGTATGTATAGGCGGTAACATTTCCCTCGGGATCGGTTTCATTTTTCAGCAGCTTATGCGCGTCACATCCGGATTCAGTGCCTGTATAATAGGCATACGCCGTTATGGAAAAATCGGAGCTGTCCGTACCCGTATAGGGACTTGTTCCGTCCACAGGCATCACTTTTTTGATCAGATTGATCTTGTCGGAATCATAGACATAGTAGGTTGGCCTGCCGGCTTCGTTCGTTTCCTTTATGAGATTATTCTTGTTGTCGTATTCATACAGCTTCACACTCTGATCGGGGTTGGTGATTTTAGTGACATTCCCGCTGCCGTCAACTTCATAAGAAGTTTTGTTGCCATACCTGTCTGTGGTAGATTTCACATCCCCGTATTTGTTTGTGCCGCCATACATGTAATATTCCGTATACGCAGACTTTCCGTCCGGATCCTGAACCTGTACGGTATACATGTCCTTATCGAACCAATAGGTGGAAACCCTGCAGTTCATATCGGTTGCAGCCGTTTTTTTATTGGTCATGTCATAGGTATAATTGACGGCATCCCCAAGAGAATCGGTTGCCTGCGACACTTTGTGCTGGTTCTCTCCTTCCGCATGGTTGTAGGTCAGATTTTCGACGATATGATTGTCGTGATCCCTGATTCCGTTCAGATACCCTGACGAATCATAGGAGTACTTCATGATTCCGCCCCGGGGATCGGTAACTTGTATCAGCCGCTTGCCGGCATCATATTCATAGACGACCTGCCTGTTTTCAATATCGGTGATTGTACTGATCAGTCCCTGTGTATTGTAAGTCACCGGGTAAACACGCCCGACCGTATCCGTGATGCCGGATATTTTGCCTGCCGTATCCACCTGGATGCTCAGCGTATTTCCATTTCTGTCCGTCATGGCGGCAAGATATCCGCTGGAATTAAAGGTGTACTTGTATTGATCTTTGGTGGTCAATAAATAGGTACCATCCGTATTTTTAACAAAGGTGCTTCTATTATCCTCAGGGGTGTATACTCCGCCGCTCAGCCTGAACCGCTGGGAGCCGCCGTTCGGGAGGGTGGCATTTACCACATCGGTTCCCTCCACCCTGCCTTCGAAGCCGAAAGTCCAGCCCCTGCCCAAAGGAGTCGATTTGTCATCACGTGAATTGTAGGTGCGGGAGATGTTGACCTGGAACCCGGGAGCGGGAATGCTCATATCGTTGACAGTGAAAGAGAAATTTCCCGATGCCGGATTGACTCCGCTTTCTCCGTAATGCAGACGTTCCTTTATTTTTGCCAACTGGTCCAACGTATACCACGTGTCTTCATTGCCGCCCTGCTGCCCTGCCGGGACCGTATTGTTGTCATTTCCGGGTCCGTTGTAGGTATCCGGCTGGGGTCTTGTATTGGACAGTGCGGCAAATGCGTCCACCCTGCCTCCGGAAGAAACCTTCCCTGCAAGATTGGTACACGGCACGGTATTATTCCTGATTCTGGCCGAGAGCTCCGTTATGGAAAGCGAAGGCAAATAGCTCTTGAGCAATGCCGCAACGCCGGTCACAAAAGGAGCCGATGCCGAGGTTCCCGACAGAAAGCCATATGTATTGTCAGGGGTGGTGGTCAGGATATTGACGCCGGGAGCTGCCACATGAATCTTGTTTCCGTAACTGGAATACGGAGAAAGGACTCCCATGCTGTCAATGGACGCAACGGAAAGGACGTTGGGAATGTCAAAGCATGCGGGATAAACCGGAGATACGGATACATCCGCGCTCCTGTTGCCTCCGGAGCAGACAAATAGAATACCGCTGTTGACCATGGTGTCTTTTAAAGCGAAATTGTTGTCCGTCCCGCCAAAGCTGCAGTTGATGATCTTGATCCCTTTTGCCATGGCGTATTCAATCGCATCAATGGCATCGCAGGTATATCCCCAGTTGCCGTTGATAAATTTCAAAGGCATAAGCCTGACGTTCGGGTCCACACCCACTATACCTGCCGTGTTGGCTTTAGCCGCAATAATCCCGGCAACCTGGGTCCCGTGAAAATCGAGTGAACTGGAATCATAGACGGTGTTGTCATTATTCACAAAGTCCCAGCCGTTTACATCATCGACATACCCGTTCCCGTCATCGTCCACATTGTTATTGGGAATTTCTGCGGTATTGATATAAATATTATCTTTCAAGTCCTGATGATTTGTGTCAATGCCTGTATCCAGCACTCCGATGACAATACCGGCTGACGAAGTGACAAGATTCCATGCGTTTACCGCATTGACGTCTACCCCGGATCGTCCGGCGTACCCTTCCACTTCCTGTCCCGAATTGGATAATCCCCATTGTTCGTTAAACCGCGCATCTGTCGGAACGGAGCTGATGTCCAGCTTATAGTTGGGCTGGGCATATTCGACATCCGGATCCTTTTTGAGCTCGGCAACGGTTTTATTGATATCATCGTTTTTATCTATTTCAAACAGATCCACCCTGTTTTTGAAGCTTCTCCTTTTATTAAATTTCTTCAGCTTCTGTTTCCCCTTGATCCGGGTTTCTACACTCTGCTGTTTTCCGGCAGTTTTGTACTTTACAAGGATCTCGGTTTTGTCCAGGTTGTTATCGAACGGCTTAAATTCTTTTGAAGGATTCTGCGCAGCCGTGGCCTGTAAAGGATAAACAAACACTGTACTGGTCGTCACAAACACCACCAGAAGCAGGCTGGATATGAATTTCAAACATCTCTTCATCTATTTTGCCCCCTCACTGAAAGCTGTAAGTCACGTTTGTCTGACCAGCAAATTTTGATTTGAATTTGATGGAGTTGACGATACCTGACCACACTTCATAGCTTTGGGCGTTTCCTGCCTTCCTGAATACGATTGTACCGGCTTCGGACTGAATAATCTCCAGATCGGTGCCGGTAATGTTGCCCACCGCCGTATCCAGTCTTGAAGTGGCACTGCACAGATCCGCAACGTCAAGTTTGCCTGGATCATAAGTGATCGTGAAGGTATACCGGTCAAGGTCCTGGATATTGTCAGCAGAGAATACCAGGCTGAATTCTTCCCCATTTTCACAATCCACTGCATAGGTCATTGTCGAGCTTTTTGTTTTGATTGTGACCGGATCGCTCCATGTGCTGTAGCCCGCCGGGCTTTTTGCCCTGACCCGGTATGTGTGCTCCGTATTCGGCGACAGATTGCTTTGCAGATAGCTTGTCCCGCTGCCGTTTGCAACCACTACTCCATCCACCTGTATTTCATATTCACCGGCACCGGCTACCTGGTCCCAGGAGGCCAGAATCTTTGAAGTCGTTGAGGATGCGGCAAGATGTGTCGGAACGGAAGGTCCGTTGGATATTGTCATTACAGTGATGACATTGCTCCAATCGCTCGCTCCTGTTTCATTCTTCGCCCTCACCCTGTATGTATGCTGACTTCCCGCCTGCAATCCGGCGTGGATATATTTTGTATTCGTTATGTTCTGCATTAAAACGCCGTCAGCCTCCAGATCATAAGCTGCGGCTCCATTCATATGCTGCCATGAAACAGTCGCAGAAGTACTCTTCATCACTGCAAACAAGCCAGTGGGTGCGGTTACTCCGCTGAACATGGTGGATTTGGTCAAAGGAATGCTCCAGTTGCTGGCACCGCTTGCATTGACAGCTCTGACCCTGAAGACGTGCTGTGAGTTTGGCGGCAATCCGATACAGGTATATGTATTCCCTTGTATGGCTGGCACCACCGTTCCATCCACTTCCAGATCATACGTTATTGAAGAGCCGCTGGTAGCATTCCATACCACGTTCACCGTCGTCTCCGTTGAAGCTGAGTTCAGGAATACCGGAGTTTCCAGGGCAAATGTCGTCATTTGCAGCGGCTGGCACCAATCACTTGTTGTAGTGCCGTTGGATGCCCTCACCCGGTATGTATGGCTGGAATTCGGCTGAAGCCCGCTTATTATGGCGCTTGGACTTGTCTCATTATCCAAAACCGCACCGTCCGCTTCCACCTCGTACGTTGTGGCACCGGCTACAGGATTCCAGGTTAAAGTGATGTCGGTACAATTCGCACTCGCCTTTACGTTCACCGGCGTACCGAATACATCCGTCAAGGTCGTTGAAACAACCGCAGAGCTCCAGTCGCTGATCACTCCGTTTTTCCCGGAACGGACCCTGTACATGTGCTGGCTTCCGGGTGCGAGATTTTTATGGGCATAACTGGTTCTTGTATTATTGTCGATCGCTATTCCATCGACCTCAATGTCATATCCTGTTGCTCCGTTGACAGCATCCCATGTCAGATCAATTTCATTCTGCGATGGTGCCGCGGCCAGATTCACGGGTACGGGTGAAGAGACCTGCGTGGCGGTAGTACTGACCGGCGCGCTCCATTCACTCTTCCCGCCGGGGTTGATGCTCCTGACGCGGTAAGTATGATGCGTCCCCGGAATCAGACTGCTGTGGACATAGTTGGTATTCGGTCCGTTCGAGACCAGAACGCCATCCACTTCGACATCATAGCCTGTCGCACCCGCGACGTTATTCCACGTAACAGTGATGGAGGTACTCTGGGGTACTGCGTTCAAATTTACGGGGATGTTCGGTGAACTGGGCAGTGTGGACTTTGTGATCTGGGTACTCCATGCACCTGCCCCTCCCTCGTTCTTTGCACGAACCTGATAGGTATGGGGAGTCCCCGGAGACAATGAAGTATTCGTATAGACAGTGCTTGTGCCGACGTCTACGATAGTACTGTCAGCCTGGATTTCATAGCCTGCAGCTCCCTGCACCGGATCCCACGCCACCGCTATTTGATTGCTGGTCGCCGTTGCAATCAGGTTGATCGGTGCAACCGGCGGCGGAATCAGGGTCGTACCGCTGACAGCCGAACTTTGGGCAGTCTCAATGCCACCGCCATTCTTCGCTTTGGCCTGGATAGAATAGGTTGTCGAGGGAGTTAACCCTCTAATGGTTATTCTTTTATTGGTCAGGGTCGGCCATACTTGAGATGAAGTAAGGTTCCCTTCTTGAGTTACATATTGGGTTGTCCCATTTTGCGTCACACTGATCAAATATTGTGTCGCATCGGGATTATTGATGGCACTGCCCGTCAGCGAAGCATCCAGTGTGTATGAAGTGGGTGAAGTAACGGCTAGAGATGGGACTTCCGCCTTTGTGTATATGTTCTGCGTGTTGCCGGCAATGTGGTTTTTAATATCTTTTGCTTCGAAAATAACCGGATACAGGGTATTTGGCGTAAGTCCGCTTTTCGTATTGGTTGCAATCGCCGACCATGATGTAGAATATGTGCCATAGGTATATCTGTACGGGAAATCGTCAAGTCTTGACACCGTATCAATAGCCGAACCCGATACGGTTATGCTATTGGTAGCTGATGTCAGCGATACTGTACCAATCGCAGGGGCGGATTTATCCACAATAAAAATCGCTGAAGAAGTAACAGGGGAAGCCTTTCCATCGCTCACCTCATACTTGATCGTATGGCTGCCTTCGGCTAAAGTATTCATATCCAGGGTATTAAAGCTTACAACCTGCGAAGTGGTAGTGCTTGTAGCGGTCTTCGTATCTCTTGCCGCGGTTTCCGAATCAAGATAGTATTTACAGGTAAGTGAGTCATTATCGGCATCGGAAACCGATATCTGAGGAAGAAAAGTATGATCATTTTCGCAAAATGTACTATTTTGCGAAGGTGAGAAAATATTTATTTGTGGGATTGCAGATACTTTTACATACCAGTAACCATCTGCATTTCTTCCATTATTAGGATAAGTACTATCAATTGCAAGTATATTAGAAATATAAGTACCTTGCCTGTATGTGCTAACAGCAGTATTTCTATATACTAAATCGTAACCATAAACACCCTGATATCTCAAGATAGTATTTCCATTCGCAACAAATAATGTAGAATTTGAAGATTGACGCAATATATTTCCGACGTTAGAAAATAATCCTGTATTGCTGTCAAACGTATATGCAGTATATCCCTCCACATTATCAGTATAAGTATTTCCCTCCTCTACCCACGTTCCCATAATATAATATAGTGCACTTGTATACTTGTTATATTGATAGTATGTAGTAGCCCATACTTTCTCCGCCCCCAACTGAATAAAATGTCTATTTTGCGAATGAAAACAGACATTTTATAATGCATAATTATGCAAATAGTTTTGCAGTCAAAATTACCAGTTCTATCTATTAAGGTAACTCTCTTTGATTTTCTTTATAAATAAGTTGTCATAATTATTGGAATTCAACGGATTTCGCTGCATGTTCAGAAATAAATCCTTATCGTTAACATGTGTATATATTTCCGTCGTTCTGATATTTTCATGTCCTGCGATCCTCTTAATCGTAAGTATATCCACCCCGGACCTGTGCAGCAGCGTGAAGCAGGTATGCCTTAATTTATGTACACTTAATCCCTTTCTATAAATGCCGGTACGAATCATCAATTTATTGATAATATCTTGAATTCCTCTTTCCGTTAAAGGTGCGCCATATCTGTTAAGAAAGACGATTCCTGTATTGACGGATGGATTCCGTCCTCTTAATGTCTTATCCTCTTCTATCCGTTGTTTTTTCTTTATCTGCTTGGTTATATAGTTTTTTTCATTGTTTAAATACTCCTTAAGAGCTGCTTCAACCCGTTCAATCATTGGAACGGTCCTCTCTTTTGAGCCTTTCCCATAAAAAGTTATTGATTTCTCGGGGAAATTCACTTGCTCCAATGACAAACCAACAACTTCGGATAACCTTGCCCCTGTCATTAGGAATAAACATAATAGGGCATAATCCCTGCATGCATTTTTCGACAATAACTTCGTCCCCAGTAAAAGATTCTCTGCTTCCTCATACGAAAGGTACAATGGCAAGGTCTTGGGAAGCTTTTGCTGTTTAATATCCAGTGTAATATTATTAATGAATTCAATAATATTCTTCTCAACCAAGAACTTATAAAAGCTTTTTAATGTGGATATCTTTAGGTTAATTGTTCTCGGCTTATTATGTATATCATTTTTAAGGTACGCAACATAGCTTTTAATATTATCTTTCGTTATTTCACTAATTTGAATCTGCATTTTTGCATTTTCATTTTGCAGATAGGTAATAAAATCTTTCAAATTGATCTTGTATGTATTTACAGTCTTTTTACTGTAGTTTTTCTCTATCAGGAGATAGTAAACAAACTCCCGGACATAATCACTAAAATATTTCATATCAGCATGCCTTTCCTCGTAAGAATATAACTTTAGATACAATATTAATATATATTGTAACAATAATCTATACCGGGCATGGTTATAATAAAAAACTTCATGACCCTGTCAGCAATGATGCATCGCAAAAAACAAGACCGCTCAGCAATATTTTATCTCAAACGATAACACCTTTAAAAGTCAGTTACATAAAATAAATTATAGAAAACTACCAGGGGGATTTTATGGATAGGCATAATGAAGTTATAAGCCTGGAATATCGTGTAAATAAAGCCTTTGAGGGGAAATACTTCATAGGGCATACACCTGTCGTTCCAATATCCGGCGGTGTAAATGCATGGGCAGGATTGTTCAATCCAAATAGTTCGGGAGTAAATTTATTTGTCAATACCTTTACCGTGTCCAACTTTTCTCCGACTCCTTTTGCCACTCAGCTGTGGTTAAATTCGACGCCTTCTGCCGGAAGCATTTCGCCTTTTGTTTCATCGACAAATACAGCTAAAAACCCTCTGCCCAGGCCAAAGGCAAATGTCGTTTATGCCCGGAATGTCATTAGTACGCCATCAAACGGAGCAAGCATTTTAACAAGGATCGCTGAAGGAAATTCTACGACGGTCGGAAACTACTATGGGAAAATAATAATCCCCCCGGGAGGATTGTTTGTGGTGTTTTTATACTCGCCAGGCGCACAGCCTGTTCAAGCAGAAGTTGCTTTTGGCTGGTGGGAGGAAACAACATAATCAGCGGGAGGCTGTACAAACTCTATTTTGTACTCCTTGTCCAGCGATCTTGTCAATCTGGTTTTAGGGTACCCAAGGTTCCTTGTTTCCTCATATAGAATAGAATGAAAATCAATATAAAAAAGCAGGGCTTCCACCCTGCCAGTACTCAATTTGGTTATTTCTCATTTCCGCTAGATAGCCTTTGTCCTATTATTGATACATTTAATTTCAATATCCTGATTTTCTTGATTTTGCTGCAAGCATTGAATATGGTCCTTTATTTCCTGCTGTCCTTCATATAGTTGTTTGTATCCATCCAATAGCGAATCAAGTTTCGAACCATGTACGTTCTCAATTTTTGTCACTTGGTTGCCCGTTGTTCTGACTACGTTTTTTAATTCTTTAATATCAGAATCCATGCTATTTAATTTACTTAAAATGAGTTTTAAAGTTTCTTCCATAAGCAACCCTCCACGGCAATTATATCATAAACTGATAAATTGAATCTATGGATTTAAGGACTATCTTTATGTTGAAACAGTAAATTCATTCAGCCAAAATGGAAAAGCTGGCTTTTTCACTTTAGCTGAACAGTGCGGTTTCAGATGGTAGACTCTGCTGAAACTGAAGTTTTAAAGAAAGAGGATATTGATTATATGATTGGTACATGATAAAGAAATTTACATAAAATAAATAAGAAGGTGTAAAACTGTATTGATTATTTGAAAGGGTTGACTGAACGATGTGTGATACTCCGGAATCCCCCGGTCAACTGATACCGGCAATAAAACCGAGAAGTCCGAACCAGTTCGCCCAGTTATCTTCTCTGCAGAATTTTCTGCTGGGGATTTTAATAAATACCATCCGTCAGGCATACTCCGGGCAAAATACCCAAATGCGCCCTGCAGAAGCCGAAAAACCGCAAGAAGTATTTGAGACCCATGAATATGTTTTCGTTCGGGTGCCGATACCGAAAAGAGTCAATAAAAGCCGCATTGTAATGCATGTAGGCACGGGCAGGGTAACGATAAGGTGGTCGCCTGACGGAATCAGCCATGTATACCATCTGCCTGCAGATATCATCACAAAAGATTCCGAGGCCTCGGTCAAAGGTAATGTGCTTGAAATCAGGATGCCAAAAGAGCCTAATCCGGATATCAGAAGGATTTATGCCAGTCCTGATAAAAAAGGATGACGATTTAATATGAAAATTCGTCAATTCACTTTTTATAGCTATAGTATATTTGGGGCTATAACACATTTTATGGCGATATCTCATTATAGCACCATATCACATTTTGTAGTTGAAAGACCAAACCGGATTTTTCTGTCAAAAATCAGTAACAACAAGCCAAAGAGTAGTCCCACAGTCAACGCTTATGTATTACTCCGCCTTCAGGATCCCACTTTCGCGTACCGCTTGAATCGCTTTTTTGAGTACTTCCTCATCCTGAACCAATGCCAGCCGTACATACCCCTCGCCGGACGGGCCAAAGGCGTTTCCGGGCGTTACCATTACGCCTGCTTTTTCAACCAGGTCCATGGCAAACTCTTCCGATTTTTCATAATGAGATGGAATGGGTGTCCAAATGAACATGGTAGCTTCCGGCTTTTCCATATTCCATCCGATCGCCGTAAAACCCTCGCAGAGAATATCCCTCCGCTTTTCATAAGCCTTTCTCGTTCTTTCCACGCAGTTCTGATCACCGGTGATAGCGGCAATAGCAGCTTTTTGAACCGGTAGGAACATGCCATAGTCCATATTGGATTTTAACTTCTTCAGCATGGACACCACCTCTGCATTTCCCACACAAAAACCGATTCTGGCTCCTGCCAGTCCATAGGTCTTGGACAGGGAATTGAATTCTACGCCAATATCCCTTGCGCCTGGAAAGGAAAGAAAACTACCGCCCCTTTTCCCGTCATACACCAACTCACTGTATGCATTGTCATGCAGAACTATTATATCATACTCTTTTGCAAAGGCTGTCAGGTCAGCATAAAAGCTATCCGGAGCCATTACGGCAGTGGGATTGTTGGGGTAGGACACCAGCATAAGTTTTGCTTTTCGCGCTGCCTCCGCAGGGATATCCTCCAAACGGATCACATAGTTATTTTCTTTTTTCTGAGGCATGTAATGAAGCCGGGCTCCTGCCAGCAACGGCCCGTCTGCAAACACAGGATAGCATGGATCCGGCACAAGCACCGTATCCCCTTCATCAATAACGGACAATGCTATATGCGCAAGTCCTTCCTGTGAACCTAATAAAGAACAGACTTCCGTGTCAGGATTTAAACCCACGCCATATCTGTTTTTATACCAGAAGCTTACTGCCTCCAATAATGCCTTCTGGTCGCTGATCGCATAAATATAGTTCCTTTCATCGGCAGCAGCCGCACATAAAGCTTCTACGATATGTTTTGCAGGAGGAATGTTGGGAGTACCCACACTTAAGTCAATGACCTGTTCTCCGTTTTCCAGTCTTCTTCTTTTAATTTCCAACAGCTTTGAAAAAATGCCTTCCCCAAAATGAATCATCTTATTTGCAAACTGCATGATTATTGATCCCCTTATTCTTCATATGAATGCGTTTCTGCAGATTATACTAATTATACCTGTGAAATCGCACTACTTCAATGCAAATAAGCACCCTCTCCGAAGAAATAGGAACAGTTCCGGGAAAGTTTACAACACATCGGTTCAAACAAAATGTTTCGGTTGCAGAAACCTTTTGTTTTTAGAATACATAATTTCTCAGGGAATTTTGCATCTGACTGCATTTCAACGAGGCTGGCTGCAAGCAGAGCTTGCCGCTCGCCCATACATCCCGGGCGGGAGATATGCCCGCCATCCGGAAACCAAATCGGTACCCGCCACCCGGTCTTTTTACCAAAGCAAAAGCAGCTCAGAGGCGGGGGACATCTTTAGCCTCGTTATAAGGCACTGCCAAAGTTGGCAAGCTTGTCTTCCATCAGGTTGTCCAGCATGCCTCTCAGCTCAACAAGCCATTCGGGTTCGTTGTTCCATTTTTCCGCTGATGCCCTGAGGATGCGGGTATACGA
>JAEWQC010000271.1 GCA_023399355.1 Bacillota bacterium
CTAAAGCCCAATCGTATCAATTCTATATACACGATTGTCCAGCAGATGCCGCTCACTAATTCAAGAACCACATCCATATACCTACCCCCACTTATTAGTGAAATTTAATCCCACTTGTTAAATATTACATATAAGTAATATTATATAATATTTATGCGGGAAATTAAACGAGTATTATACAGCTTTTCACGGTTTTTTGCAGATATTCACATTCAAATCCTCAATGCTTTTTTGGGTGCTTAAATAACTGTCCCTAATGGTAGTTTCGCTCACAATAATTTCTTGAATAAGGTTCGCCAGATTTTCCTGCTCTTTTTTACAGGTAGTTTCAATTGTCCCGGAAGCTGTGGCTAAAAACCGGATCTCTTTGGAAATGCCTGAAATTGTGCTGATGGTTTCCTCATTGTTCTGGTTCCTTAATTGATCGGCTGATTTTTTCAGTGCTTTTTCTATGACGATGAAGTTGCTGGTCTGAATTTGAACGGCACTCATACTTTTTGTCCTTTTGAATTGCTTCCTTCAGTAATCAACGCTTTCTGCTGTTCCAGATCGGCAATGAGTTCACCGGATTTGCTCAGACTGCTGCCAATCATGATTTCCATATTTTTAGCTATTTCAGGAGTTCTTTTTAAAGCTTCTTCTATAGTCGGAGATTGCCTTAAGTATTCAACTGCTTTTCTTTGTGCTTTGCTCGCACTGATCAGGTATTCACCGGATAAACCGTTTACTGCAACCCACTGACACAAACAGGTAAAAAAGGATTTCATGAAATCAGCATCTCTGTATTCCGCCACTCTTACTGCAACACTAAGCCCGGACTTGGGATCCGTAAGATTCGTGATCATCTGTTGGAATCCCTTATCCGACATTCTTTGGCAGTAATATGACATCTGATCCCAAAACAGGCTCGCATTTGTAAGCGTTGCAATAATCTTTCCCAGGGCCTCAATAGCCGCATGCAATGAATTTACTGAAACAGTGGCCTTGCCTTCTTCCACTTTCAGGTTCTTTATATTATGTACATATTCCTCCATTTTAACCAGTGACTGCCTTTTTTGCTTTTCAAGCTCCAATTTTTGGTTAAGAAAGCGCATTTTTTCCTGGCGTATCGATTCTTCGACGTTTGCTGCTTCCTGAGTCATTTGTCCGGTGCTTTTTGCGATGTTCTGCAGAAATACTGCTGCCGCTGCATAAGCAGCCGTATAGTCCGTTGTGGATTTTTCCAATTCTGCAGCCTTGCCTTTTGCAACAGTCAATTCTTTGCTGGCTGTATCCAAAGCACTGTTTTTTACAGCCTTCTCCTTGTTCAAGGTGTCCAGGATTTCCGGTTTTTGTGCATTAACAGCTATTTTTTTGTTCAACTCATGAATTTCAGAAGTTAGTTTATCTACCAGATTTTGTTTTATAAACTGGTCGTCCCTGGCAGTTTGAAGATCCTGCAGTGCTTTTGATGATTGTGCTTTTGCAGCATTGGCCTGCCTTTGTGCTTCCAGTGCCTGTGGGTTGGTGGTTGAAGCAGTTGCTCCGTTTGTGAACTGGGCCATCGGGTTCTTTGCAGCGGCAAATGCACCCACGCCTGCACCTATGGTACTGCAGACAACAGATGTTATGGCAAATATCAGTGCCTTGCCTGATTCTTTTTCTTCTCTTGATTTTGCCTCATTGTACTTGGTCTGCATTTCATCGATTTGTGCCAACAGCTCCTGATTGTTTTTTTCCTCTGCTGCCTGTTTGGCCCTGATCTCTCTCTCGGCTTTTTCAGCTGCAAGTTTTTTATCCCACTCACCGGCTTCCTCTTCAATTGTATTTGACCTTACCTTTGTAGATCTGACTTGCAATTCCATAAATTCGCCAGCCAAATTCCTTGCTGACTTTGACATGCTTGCAGATGCTTCTGCACAGCGGGACAGTTTTTTTAGTGCCAGGGTTTCCTCCCCGTTTGTCAGCCACTTATATGTTGAAACCAGTAATGTAATGATATCATTGGTCTCCTCCTTAAAATCGGACATTGTTTTTACACATTCATTGCAAAGTAAGGCTAAACCACTTTGTATCGATGCAATTTCCGCTTGTATTGTTCCGCCTCTTGCACCTGCAACACCATTATAGGCAACAAATAACAATTCTACTGTCAGGTACAGGTTTTCAGTAATATCCTTCAGACTCAATTGACTGATTACGGATTCGACCTCTTCCTGAACCAATGCATCCGTATATTCCGGGGGGCTGCTCAAACAATATACTTTTCCGTTTATCTCCAATGAGTTTTCATCTTTTATCATGATATCTGGCATTTTAAACACTCCTTCTATCCTTCAATATAAATTCGGTTTATTTACCGGTATCCCGGATTTCACTCGGCATTATATTGCGCCACATAGAAATCCTTATATCCCTGAGCAAATAGACCGTTGTCCGACGTAACGTATTTATAAAGGAATTTCCAAAAAAACTCCTTGCTGGTAAACGAACAAGTTCCTTCGCTGGCATCAAAAAAGTAGAAACAGGTACCATTGATGATTGCACCAATTGCATGTCCGCTTCCTCTGCCATCCAGGAGGCCGACCATTACATAACCTTGATTCAGCAGCCTGGCTTCACTGGAAAAAATAATGCCGTTATATAAATCACCCGGAACAAGTTTTTTGACATCCTTAAAAACAAGGTTCTGTAAGGATGCAAATCTTTGCGACAAATAGTCCGGAGCTTTCAGACCACTTCCTTTGTATTCAGCCTGCATCTTCATTGTATCTATTTGGAAGCTCTGTTTCGTTATATCATTCACGACATTTTGCGGATCCGTTAACCACTTACCGGTTGCCGCAAGGCAATACCCAAAAAAATCGACCTTTTGCGGGCCGACATACCGTCTTAAAACGTTTGCCTGATCAAATTCCCTCGTTATGGTTATTCCGTCCAGAAAATCCTGTGAAGCTTTTTTCATTAATAAACCCATCTCGGTTTCTCCTTTTCATTCTGATGATCTTTTAGTTGTTTTGAGAGAGCTTCCTGCAAAAGAGGAGGAAATTACTCCCGGTATCAAATATCTCCTTCAATAATCTCACGGTATCTTTGCACTGTATGCCATTCCCATAGTCCACTTCCATTAAGCAGAGATATTTCCTCTATCCGCAGCTTGTCCGTCCCCCTGTTGTAGTTGAATTTATACTGGGATACAGGAATGTCATCCGAACTGATAAGAAAATCGTAATCACTGCATAGTTCCTCAAGTTCCTGTTTGCGTAAACTCCAATCAAACTTTTGCGGAGGTTTCACTTCTTTTCCACACATATTCCCTGTTGTAACAATTTTGAGAATTGCACCCGTCCCTTCTTTGTATGACTCCGCCCCATTGAATTCCGCTGCACAATAAAATCCTTTTCCCAATTCGAGGTCGCCATCCCAGGGACTCCCGATATTCTGGCTGAATCCATTCTTAATAATCTGCTCAATTCGATCATAAGATTTAAAGCTGTAAAGAATTGTTCCTTTGTTTAAATCCAAATCAATTCCTCCTTTTTGTTTTAAATCCAGGATACTGCAATGTTTCTTTTCTGAATTTAAAATTTTTATCACATCACCTATCAATGCTATTTTAGTGCCAGCCTTTATAAAATTCATTGTTTCAGTATTGCATTTGCATTGCATTTTTGCACTAATATTGCTTTATTTCAAAATATTATAAAATACTATTGGAAATTTGAATTTTTTTGCAAAATTCGTCTTGATTTGTGATATTATCTGTATATATTTGTCGTTATGTGAAGTAATTTGAAATAACCCCGATTTTAAAGAGAAGGTGTAAAATGGATACTGATTTTAATATTTTTTTAAGCGGGCTGTGTGAAGTTTTGAATTTAGACTATAAGGACATATTGTTATACTTTCACAGAAAATATCATGAGCTTGATAATAAAAAGAAGAACACAGCATTAAATATTGATGCATCTACCGTTTTCAGATGGTTTTCGGAAACATTGCCTCAAAGGAATAAATGCCCGATCATTATCGACTGCTTAAAAGAAAAAATTGAACTTTCCAATAAAGCTGAGGATGTTCATAACTATGTCAAAAGATACCTGGCTGGCAGCAATATTTCAAAAGCAGAGCGATTCGAAGAAGTATTTATGGATATTTATAAGACCTGCAAGAATAATAGGGAAAAAAGGGGAAGCCCTTCTATAAAAATAACAAAGGCACCAATAAAATTCTTTAATGAAAGAATGGATAACTTCACCCATTTCGAAAAATCCGAATCATTCACCTATTGTTCCAGCTTTATGCAGGAAGTTTGCAATTACTTGTACCAAGGTATTAGTGTAAATATTCTATCCGAGAAAGGTTCCAGATGGAGAGAACTCACAAATGAGATCAAGGAGAAATATATCCACGGGCTTGGAATTGTCAACATCGCCTCCTCCATTAATTCTAGCCGGAAAAATTTAATCGAAAGTATGCTGAAGTCTGCAGGAATGAATTGTGATGTTCCTGATGAGCCTTATGATCTGCCTTATCTTGGCAATCGGTTAAATGAATTGGATATCCCC
>JAEWQC010000318.1 GCA_023399355.1 Bacillota bacterium
TATGAGAGACTGGGTCAAAATGAAATACATGGCTGGCTCAATTTGGAATACATAGGTGGGTCAAATTCAAATACATCCCTGGGTCAATTTGCAGTACATCCCCGGGTCAAATTGATGAAATTACGCAGTAGTAACCGTCTATGCCTACGATGCTTTAAACAGGCAGACGGGCGACAGTAAGCGGGGACTTGATGAAACCGGTGCAACCGTAACTGTCTCTGCAATTACCGCATATAACTGGGAAGGCAAGCCGCTGACCACCACCGACGCGAACGGCAATACGACAACATACACGTACAGCCCCATGGGCTTTCTGACCCTTGCAACAAACGCTCTGAGCGGTTCTGCGCTTTCCTGCTATGATATCGCCTGAAGAAAAAACGCCGAGGTCTCTCCCGCTAATTATGATGCGGCAAAAAGCTTGACGGAAATGAACCGGGTCGCATATGAATATGACCTGATGGGTCGGGTGAAGGTAAAGAAAAATATTTACTATGATTCTGCCGCCGCAGCCTGGAATACGGTCGTCACCAAGGCATACCCATATGATAATTCGGGCAATGTGTTAAAAGAACTGGATGCTCTCGGATATGACAGCGGATCCGGTTCCACGGCGGATGAAAAGATCAATTCTTGATATGGCACGGAGTATACCTACAATCTGGCAAACAAGCTCTCTACCGTTACGGATCCCGTATCCGGCGAGAGGGCGTTATCCTTTACCACAAAATATGAGTATGACGGACTGGGAAGGAAAATTTCCGAAACCAATGCAGCCGGCGTAATCACAACATATAATTACAATGATGCCGGTATTGAAATTCATCCCCTGTGGCCGTTTATTGAAAATCGTCCCGTTAAATCTTGGATGTGGCTTGGCGCCCGACGGCTGGCATGTTCGTGTAAACTTGGATTCATGTGCCTTCTACGCCTTTGGTGTTCCTTCCGCCCTGCCGAACCTGTAACCGGCCATTTCATGTCTGCCGTTACGGTTCCGGCTGCTGGCTTTGCAGTTTCATAGCAACTACCCGGCCAAGCGGCTTGCACGCCTGATGCCGGGAAAAATTAGAGAACTGTCTCTATGCAAAGCGTTAAAAGAGTATATACCTTTTTAACCCATGTGAAAGCCGAAACTACAATTTATTATACAGATCATCCAATGCAGGATTATTTCAAGCGATATTGCGTTTTTTTCTTAATTGGTCTATAGCTTGTCCTAAAAATGTATACACATCAGGCTTATCTGTGGTTTTTCTTTGACAACCAATCATATTCATCAGTAAGTAATCCAGTCTTCGTATTTCCTCACCAAGCCCCAATCGTTTATAAAATGTATCTACAGCATTATCATCTTCATATTCATCGGAAACTTTTATATAGAAATCATCATCACGAACAAATACACTTTTTATGTTATCATTATCGGGATGTAAAAGTTCACAGTGATCTTCTGGTATAGGTAGTGAATTTTTTTTATGATTACAGGAATGACAAGCGAGTACAAGATTTTCAATAAATCCTGCTTTCGCTTTAGACAAAAATGACTTCTCATAAATAAAATGGTCTATTTCGAACATTTCTTTAGGAATAATATCTATAGATGAGCCACAGTAAGCACATTTTAAATTGTAAGTTTCTAAGAAAAGTATCTTATAGTATCATTGATAATAACAAGAAAACTAGAGCAAAAGAAATAGGCCCAGAAAGTGGTGAAGTTCAATGGAGGTATCAGGATAAACGAGGTAATACGGTTATTACAGATGAATGGAGTACTAAAATTGTTACAACTTATTCATATCCAAAATCAGCGAATGGTGGAAACTATATACCTAAATAGGAGGTAAAATTGATGATTCAATCCATAATAAATGAATTAGCAAAAAAAATTAATTATAATACTGACCCAGGAATTACTATTGAAATAAAAGACTGTTTAAAATGTGAAGACAATATTAGTGAGTATAATATTGAATTCTTGGAAGATAGAAGGTATAAAATTAATATTACGCTAGAAAAATATAATATACAAGAAGCCAAAAAGGTTTTTACATCATTACTTCATTTTATTGAATATTCTGCTGCTACTTTTTATGTAAGAACCAAAAGTGATAAATTTGTTGAATATTTATTATTGTCATCTACGGAGGATGGAACAGGTTTTTTTTGTCAGATAATATTTACTCCCAAAATTGGATAAACAACTTTTTAAAGGCGGTTGTCTATATGATGACCGTCTTTCTTTCTACATGCGAGTAGACATAAGATAGTAATAATGAACCTGTGCTGAATGTGGGCAGAACTAAACAGACTTTTTAAACCTGAAGTCCCGTTGTTGACATACCATTATGATAATTTGAACAGATTAAGTCAGGTTTTGGAGAACAGTCAGTTAACCGCAACCTATACCTATGACGACAATGGGAACAGAAGGACATTATCCTATGCTGTGTAAAAATTCCTTAGTAAGATAGAACAGGGAATGGTTCTTTGTTTGAGCATATACAGTGAAAAAATTTATCCACTTTCCTGAAATGTTTTCACTGAATCCTGACTATTATGGGTGAAACATATATCATATTTTGGAGAGATCAAAATAAATCTCAAAAAGGATTTGAAAAGATAATGAAATCATGGCGCTGACTTGGCTTTTAATAAAAAGCCCAGCCATACCAAAAATATTTTTAAACTTTAAAATTTGTGGTAATATAAGAACTGGCAAAACATGATGAGTCGGGAGTGGAACAATTGTCATTACATATAGCTCTTGTGGAACCTGAAATACCTCAGAATACCGGGAATATCGCACGTACCTGTGCCGCTACCGGAACGGGACTGCATCTTGTCAAACCGCTCGGATTCTCCATCGAAGACCGGTATTTGAAAAGAGCCGGACTGGATTACTGGAATGAGGTGCTTGTAAGCTGCAGTGATAGCTTTGCGGAACTCAGGGAAAAATACAACGGGTATCCTTTTTATTATGCTTCCACAAAGGCGGCGAAAGCATATACAGAGGTTGAATATCCTGAGGACTGCTTCCTGGTTTTTGGGAAAGAGACTGCCGGGCTCCCGGAAGAGCTTTTGAAAGCAAACCGGGAATACTGCATCAGAATTCCGATGAGGCCGGGAATTCGTTCCCTGAACCTGTCCAATTCGGCAGCAATCGTACTGTACGAGGCTTTAAGGCAACAAGGCTTCAAAAACATGGATCTGCAAGGTAAAATGAGAACGGAGTGATTAAAAATGATAAATAGGGACAGGATTGTAAAAGAATTTGTGGAACTGGTCAGTATCGACAGCGTTTCGAGGAAAGAGCGCCAGATGGCGGATGTGCTCATACAAAAGCTGAAAGAACTTGGCGTTGATGTATTTGAGGATCAGGCAGGTGAAAAGATCGGCGGAAATACAGGGAACCTGATTTGTACGGTGAAGGGTACAAAAGCCGTACCTGCTGTCATACTTGCCGCCCACATGGATACAGTGGAGCCTGGGATCGGCAAAAAGCCGGTAATAGTGGGAAATACCATCAAATCGGATGGGACAACGGTACTCGGGGGAGATGATGTCTCAGGGATCGTTTGTATTTTTGAAGTGCTCAGGGTCCTGAAAGAGAAGAATCTTGAACACGGTGACATTCAGGTGGTGTTTACTGTAGCGGAGGAAGGCGGACTGTTTGGATCACGGAATCTTGACTATACCAGGATTCATGCGAAATACGGCATTATACTCGACAGTGACGGCCCGATTGGGACAGTCTCCGTAAAAGCCCCTTCACAGGACAAAATCCTTGTCACTGTAAATGGCAGGGCGGCCCATGCGGGTATTGAACCGGAAAAAGGCATCAGCGCCATACAGATTGCGTCGAGTGCCATTTCAAGGATGAGACTCGGCAGGATCGATTTTGAAACAACAGCCAATATCGGCATAATGGGCGGCGGCCGTGAGACCAATATCATCTGTGACAAGGTGGAAATCAAGGCGGAAGCCAGAAGCCGTGAAAAGCAGAAGCTGGAACGCCAGACGGCGCATATGAGGGAATGCTTTGAACAGGCTGCGGCGGAATTCGGCGGCAGTGTTGATTTCAGAGCCGAACTTGCCTACCCGTCCTTCAATATTCCAAAGGATGCGGCAATTATAGGCATTCTGAAAAAAGCAGCCGATTCGGCGGGGATAGAAATGAAGCTTGAAGAGACCGGCGGCGGAAGCGATACCAACATATTCAACAGCAAGGGGATTGAAGCTGTTGACATCAGCGTTGGTATGAACAAGGTGCATAGTGTGGACGAATGCATTCTGATTGATGATATGGTAAGAGCCGCAGAATTTGTGCTCGCCATTGTTCAAAATATTGCATAAGATAAGACCTTTATCAAATAGAACCGTAAACAGATATATATATTTTATCCTTTAAAAGTTTGTATAAAAACAAGTAGAGTGTGTTACTTCGAAAAATATGATGGCTGTACAATTTGTGTGATTTTAATTTCAGGAGTGGAGGTAGGATATGGTTAAAAGAATAGGTGTCATGACCGGCGGAGGAGACTGTCCGGGACTGAATGCCGTACTCAGGGCCGTAGTAAAAACAGCTATGGTCAAATACGGGTATGAGGTGATTGGCTTCAGAGACGGCTACAGGGGACTGGTTCTTAATGATTATGTGAAGTTTGGTTCTGGAGATGTCTCGGGTATCCTGGACAAGGGTGGTACGATACTTGGCAGTTCGAACAGGGATAACCCCTTCAAATTTATGGTTGAGAGCAATGGAACGGTCAGCTATGTTGACATGTCGGATAAAGTTATTGAGAATGTCCATGCCCACGGGATAGATTGTATGATTTTAATTGGCGGGGATGGAACACTCACAAGTGCAAGGGATTTTGCCAGAAAGGGACTGAAGGTGGTAGGGGTGCCAAAGACCATAGACAATGACCTTTCGGCAACGGACACCACCTTTGGCTTTATGACGGCTGTAGATACCGCAACGGAAGCAATCGACAAGCTGCATTCCACAGCTGAATCCCACCACAGGGTCATGATCCTTGAAGTCATGGGAAGATATGCGGGCTGGATTGCATTGGAGTCGGGAATTGCCGGAGGTGCGGATGTGATACTGATTCCTGAAATACCATATGATATAACAAAAGTCACCGACAAGATTCTTGAAAGGAAAATTGGCGGAAAGAATTTCAGTATCGTGGTTGTGGCTGAAGGCGCCAAGGCGCTCGACGGCGGAATGGTGGTCAGCAAGGTGCTTGAAAACAGCCCGGATCCCATAAGACTGGGAGGCGTTGGAAACAAAGTTGCGGCAGATATAGAGAAGTTATCCGGAATTGAGACCAGAGTTACTGTTCTTGGCCATTTGCAAAGAGGCGGCAGGCCGGATCCGTTTGATCGGGTATTATCAACCAGGTATGGCGTCAGAGCCGTCGAGCTTGCAAACGAGGGTAAATTCGGCATGATGGTTGGCCTGCAGGGCGATACTATTACTGCCGTATCACTGGAGGATGCCGTTGGAAAGCTGAAAACAGTTAATCCCGATGGAGAATTGGTAGGAATAGCCAAGAGTGTCGGCGTAAGTTTTGGAGATTAATAATTTAACTGCAGAAATAAATAGAAACAGATAAAAGCTATTATTTCTGCAGATAGGATTCATGTTATAGAAGTGAAAATGGCTTACCCTGGTAATTTTTTTCACTATAATTATCTGTTTGAACTTTGCCAATGGTGGTAAATAAAAATGTTGACTGAAGCCTTGTACTTGCTTTCGCATGTGCAAGGCTGAATTATGATGCATAGGGGAGTCTTGTTCCACTAATGCATGATTTCGCGGGATAGACAGGAGAATATCCAAAATGGATTTTTCAGAAATAACGCTTAATAATAAAATGGAATTTGACCGCTTTATAACTCTGCACAAGCCAAAAATATCCGAATTGACATTTACCAATTTATTTGCATGGAGAAATTTCTACAAATTCAGATATACTGTTATTGAGGGCCTTTTATGTATCATATCCGCACCCTGCAGAGGAGAACCGTTTGCCATGATGCCGCTGGGAAATGTCAATGAAGATAACTTTGCAAAGGCCTACTCGCAATTGAAGGAATATTTTAAAAGCAAAGGCTGGAAGCCTGTCTTCAGGAAAATCGCAGAGAACGAACTGGCCTGGTTTAAAGGAGTGATGGTGCCTGAGGAGGATATTATCCACGACAGGGACAACAGCGATTATATCTATAATACCGAAGACCTGGTCAGTCTGCGCGGAAAGCGATACGATGGGAAGCGCAACCATATCAATAAATTCAAGAAGCAGCATACCTTTGAATATGTTCCATTGGAATGTTCTCTGCTGGATGAATGCAGCAGGATCATGATCCAGTGGTGCAAGGATAAAGACTGTTCCTGTCAGGACGGGGATTACTGCGAGCGGCATGCGAATCTGGAACTGTTGCATAATTTCAAGACACTTGGATGCAAAGGCGCTTTGATAAAGATGGATGGGGTTTACGAGGCATTCTCGGCCGGTGAAATGTTAAACGAAGATACTGCCGTGATTCATATTGAAAAGGCGAAGAACACGGTTGACGGGCTTTATACCATCCTCAACCAGCAATTTGCCGAAAAGGAGTGGAGCGGTTCAACTTTTATCAACAGGGAACAGGATCTTGGCAAGGAAGGTATGCGGAAAGCCAAGCTTTCCTATCATCCGGTTGCGATGATTGACAAATTTACAGTGGTTTCGGGGTAGAATACTTTTTCATTTGCAGGAGAAGATATGTAAAAAGGTTGTACAGGTGTTTTTTATGGGTTAATACGGACTTTGTTAAAAAATTAATTATTTTTAACGTAAAGTATTGAAAAAAAGGTAGAAATAATATAAAATAGTTGTGATTTTGATATGAAATATAACTGCAAAAAAACTTGCTGGATTAAGATCTTTTTGCATTATATATGTTTTAACCATATTTATATAGGAGGTAATAAGAACATGGCAGTAAAAGTAGGAATTAACGGTTTTGGAAGAATTGGACGTCTTGTATTCAGAGCAGCGGCTGAAAATCCTAATATTGAAATTAAGGGCATAAACGACCCGTTTATCGATCTCGAATACATGACCTACATGCTCAGGTACGACACGGTTCATGGCAAGTTCAACGGCACCATCGATGCAAAGGATGGCAAGCTGGTAGTAAACGGCAGGGAAATCGCAGTATTTGCAGCAAAGGATCCCGGAGAGATTCCATGGGCCAGCTGCGGTGCAGAATATGTTGTTGAATCAACAGGTGTATTCACAACTGTTGAAAAGGCTTCCGCTCACTTCAAAGGCGGCGCGAAGAAAATTATCATCAGTGCTCCTTCCAATGACGCTCCAATGTTCGTTATGGGCGTTAACAATGACAAATATACAAAGGACATGACAGTCGTTTCAAACGCTTCCTGCACTACCAACTGTCTGGCTCCTCTTGCAAAGGTTATCAATGACAACTTCGGAATTATTGAAGGTTTGATGACTACGGTTCATGCGGCTACCAATACGCAGAAGACTGTTGACGCTCCTTCCAACAAGGACTGGAGAGGCGGCAGGTCCATCCTCGGCAATATCATACCTTCTTCCACCGGCGCTGCAAAGGCTGTTGGAAAGGTTATCCCTGCATTGAACGGCAAACTGACCGGTATGGCATTCAGAGTACCCACTGTTGACGTATCTGTTGTTGACCTGACAGTCCGTATTGAGAAGGCTGCTACATATGACGAGATCAAAGCGGCTCTCAAGAAAGCTTCTGAGAATGAACTCAAGGGAATTCTTGCTTATACTGAAGATTCCGTTGTTTCCACAGACTTTATTCATGATTCTCATACTTCCATATTCGATGCCGGCGCTGGTATTGCTCTGAACAGCAATTTTGTCAAGCTGGTTTCCTGGTATGACAACGAATGGGGTTATT
>JAEWQC010000014.1 GCA_023399355.1 Bacillota bacterium
GTACCGTTTATTATAAAATAGGATCGAGTAAAAAAAGAGTTGAAGAACTTGAAAAACTTATTGAAGAAGCGAAAATAAAACTGAAGGAATATATAGATGAAAAGGAATCCCTGTCACAGGATGATACGGATATCTATTCCTATTTCCACGACCTGTTGGGCGGAGAGGAACTGGAGAAGCTGGACAGGGAATTTTTCGGGAAGTAAGTAAATCCTGCGGATAATTGTGAGACCGCCGCTTTTTTGCAGGATTTACGGGAGAAAAGATATGAAGCTTGCAACACCGGAACAAATGAAAGCTATTGATGCGAGTGCCATAACGAAATACGGCATTCCGGGTATTGTGCTGATGGAAAACGCCGCTGCCGCCGTGACAACGGAAGCACTATCCATGCTGGGCAGCCGCCGCAGGGACATAGTTGTACTTTTGATCGCAGGAAGCGGCAACAACGGGGGAGATGCTTTTGCTGCAGCCAGACTGCTCTATTGTAAAGCTGTAAGCGTGGTGGTATATCTGCTTGGCGAAAAAGCTTCCGTAACAGGAGATGCCCGGATTAATCTCAATATCCTTGAAAAAATGGGGATCAGACTGGAAGAAATGGCAGGTTCCCTATTGCCGGAATCACTCCTTGCAGACATGGAAAGGGCGCAGCTTGTTATTGACGGATTGTTTGGTACGGGTCTGTCCAGAGAGGTGGACGGACTTGCCGGGCAAGTGATCGAAAAGGTGAATGCCTCCGGGAAGCCGGTTCTTTCCATTGATATCCCATCAGGGATAGATGGCAGGGATGGCTCCATCAAAGGGATATGTATTCATGCAACAGCAACGGTAACCTTTTGCCTTCCCAAGATCGGCCTTGTGCTTCACCCGGGATGTGAACATACGGGCAGGCTTGTTGTCGCTGATATTTCCATCCCGGCCTTTGTCCTTGAAAGCGCAAATATTACGACGGAGTTTATCGACTCGGGCCTTGTTTCAAAAATAATGCCGGCAAGAACTGCAAACAGCAATAAGGGAGACTTTGGCAAAGTGCTGCTCGTTACCGGTTCAACAGGCATGACCGGGTCCGGCTGTCTTGCATCCATGGCCGCCTTGCGTTCAGGCGCAGGCTTGGTTTACACGGGCGTGCCAAAGAGTCTGGCCTCCATATACAGTTCTTCTTTGAAAGAACCGGTCATATTGCCGCTTGAGGATAATGACAGCGGCAGTCTTGCGGTCGAGTCGGCGGAACAGATACTTGCACAGATGAAAAGGATGAAAGTCGCGGCAATTGGGCCGGGACTCACAGCATCAAGCAACATTTCGGAAATAGTCGGAAGGATTGTAATGGAAAGTACGATTCCACTTGTATTGGACGCAGACGCCTTGAATGCCATCGGGGGCAATACAGCCATCCTGAAAGGACTTGGCATCCAGGTAGTTCTGACGCCTCATCCCGGTGAGATGTCAAGATTAACGGGGCTAAGCATAAAAGACATACAAGCGGACAGGATCGTCGTTGCAAAAACATTTGCAGTGGATCACAGGGTTATCGTGGTGCTGAAGGGAAGCAGGACCATCGTCGCATTGCCAAACGGGCACGTTTTTGTCAACTCCACCGGCAATGCCGGAATGGCAACCGCAGGGGCAGGAGATGCGCTTACAGGCATAATAGCCGGCTTGATCGCACAAGGGGTTGATGCAGGAGATGCAGCCGCCGCCGGTGTATTCCTGCATGGCCTTGCTGGAGATATCGCAGCGGACAGGCTGGGCATGCATGGGATGGTGGCAGGTGATATTATTGATTCGCTGCCGCAGGTAATAAAAACTTGTCCAGGTGAGGCGGATTTGCAAGTGAATTGCGCCAAATGGGCTGGGTAACCCCGGGATTTTATTGGACGACATTTATGATGACATTTATATGGAGGATATTATGGAATATAAATTAAACAGGTCGTGGGCCGAAGTCGATCTTGATGCAATTGCTCACAACGTGTGCGAAATAAAGAAATTGTTAAACAAAAATGTTGAAATGATGGGTGTAGTCAAGGCGGATGCTTACGGACACGGTGTGCTGGAGATCGTCAGGACCCTTTTGGACAATGGGGTTACCCAGCTGGCAGTATCAATGCTTGATGAGGCAATCCAAATAAGAAAATTCGGCATTGATGTGCCGATCCTTATATTGAGCTGCACAGATCCGGCAAGGGCGGAAGAGATTATACGGTATGACATCACACAGACCGTTTTCAGCGATGAGCTTGTTCAGGCATTGTCTTCAGCGGCTCAAAAGCTTGGAAGGCGTGTTAAGGTCCATGTGAAGGTTGATACCGGAATGACGCGTATCGGATTCATACCGGATCAACAGGCGGTTGAAAGAATTCAGGAGATCAGTAGACTGCCCGGTCTCCTCCTCGAGGGTATTTTTACACATTTTGCATCTGCAGATGAGGTCGAGCGGGATTATACGCAGATGCAGTATGACCGGTTCATCAGTTTGTGCAATCAACTGGAAGATGCCGGAATCCATATCCCGGTCAGACATGCCTGCAACAGTGCCGGAATAATGCAGTACCCCCGGATGCAGCTTGACCTTGTACGTCCCGGGATCATACTTTATGGTCTGTATCCTTCATCACAGGTGGATAAAAGTAAATTAAACCTTAAGCCGGCAATGACACTCAAGGCAAATATCATCCTTGTCAAGGACGTCGAGCCGGACACATGCATCAGTTACGGCCGGACGTTCCGCACATCCCGTAAAAGCAGGATTGCTACGATACCTGTTGGTTATGCCGACGGTTACACAAGGCTGTTGTCAAGCAAGGGAAGGGTGCTTGTGAATGGTGAATCCGCCCCTGTTGTCGGCAGGGTCTGCATGGATCAATGCATGATCGATGTTACCGATTTGAAGCATGAAGTAAAAGTCGGTGATGAGGTGGTGCTGTTCGGCTGTCAGGGTGAATCCTGCATCAGTGTGGACGAGGTAGCTTCAGAAATCGGCACGATAAATTATGAGATCGTATGCGTTATCAGTAAAAGAATCCCGAGGGTATACCTGAAGGATGGGAAAATCACCAGCGTATTAAATTATCTTATCCAGATAGAATGACAAAGATTGGGACTTAACGTCGAGTATATCAACTGCTCGCCCATGCAATCTGGATCAGCTGTTTTTCGCGGGTATGTATCTGGTGCTTAAAAAAGTAAAACATTCCATGTACCAGCGATCTTCAATATATGGATATCTGTTTTTCAGCCTTGGGACATGCTTTTTTCAGCGGGTAATAAAATTTTAATTTGACCTGTGCATATATTTCAAGATATAATTATATATATCTATTACAGGCATTATTCCTACTGCATAGAGTAATGATGCAGGCAGTTAATTTGTGCAGAAATAGCAAAAGGTAGATAAGTAACACATATTTTAAACACAGTAAAGCAAAAATAATAGCATTCGCTGTTATAATACCTGTCCGGTGTTTCAACTTGGTTGGCCATTTCCGGTAAAATTCATTTCAATGGCTGAAAGTGGGGGTTTTATTTTGGCAGAGCTCAAAAAAATACTGATAAGCCTTCCCGACAATCTTTTAAAAGAGATAGATAATATTGTCTCCGTTGAGAAAACTAACAGGAGCGAGTTTGTCAGGGAAGCAATGAAATTGTATATACGTGAAAAGAGAAAGATGGAAATGAGAGACAGAATGAAGAAAGGTTATCAGGAGATGGCCGATATAAACATCAGACTCGCAGAGATGTGTATGGATGCAGACTGCGACCAACAGCAAAAATATGAAGAACGCCTTGGGGAGTTGGAGTAAACGTGATTATAAAACGCGGTGATATTTATTATGCCGATTTAAGTCCGGTAATTGGTTCGGAGCAGGGGGGAGTCAGACCGGTTCTGGTAGTACAAAATGATATTGGAAATAAATACAGTCCTACAGTTATTGCAGCAGCGATCACTTCGCAGATCAACAAGGCAAAACTGCCGACACACATTGAGATCAGTGCACAGGAATATGGACTTCAGAAGGATTCGGTGATTTTGCTGGAACAGATACGGACAATCGATAAAAAGAGATTAAGAGAAAAAATCGGGCATCTTGACGACGAATTGATGGATAGAGTAAATGAAGCACTAAGTATCAGCTTCGGTTTGGCCGATATATAATGAGAGCGGCTGGTAGCTGAAGACAGATGACTATAAAACAAACAGCGTACATATGAAAAATGAATTTTAAAACAACAGCCGCATATCATAAGCCTTTGAGAGGAATATATGAAAAAAGATACTGTTTTCAGAGCGGTTCTTGCAGCGGCTATATTTTTTCTTGTTTATCAATTTGGTGTAAAGCCATTCTTAAATAATTCCAACAAGAACCATACAATAGTTTTACAGAACTGGTCCGTCCAGTTGGAGCAGAGAAGCAGTACTGATTATGATGTGATCGTTTTCGGAGCCGAACCGCAAGGTATTTCAGCTGCGATTTCGGCAGCACGTCTTGGTGCCCGCACTCTGTTGATCAGTGAAGGAAAGGATGTCGGAGGGACCGTTGCGGCCTGTTTGCTCCCTGAACTCGAAGTCCCTGTCTCGCAGGACAGGAGGCTTCTTAACGGAGGCATTCTGCAGGAGTTATATGATAAACTGGGTTCCGGATTTTCCGGCACGAAATACATTTCAACCGTGAATAACATGCTCGGTGCGGAGAAAAAGCTGAGTGTCCTTTATAATACATCCATACAGGGTATAAATATGGCCGGAAAAAACATCGAATCCCTGAAGCTGCTTTCCATGGGCGAAGCTAAAGTAATATCCGGACGTATTTTTATAGATGCTTCTGAAAGCGGACAATTGCTGGATGCCTGTAATGTGCCGTATTTCGTGGGTTCTGGAGATCTGAACCTGCCAGACAGTTTCGTTCCGGTCAGCCTGAATTTTAAAATGGTTCCTTCGGATGGGGACAAAAACATGGTAGCTGAAGTCCGGAAACTTGTCAACAGCAAAGCTAAGTTCTATGAAGGCATAAAAAAATATGAGCCAGTAAACCTGCATACCAGGCTGGATGAACTGGAACTGTTTTTCCCGGGTGACGGCAGTGTAATTGTCAAGGGACTTCAAGTGTCCGGCGTAAATGTACTTACGGAGAATGAATTGAAAAGCGCCTATGGCATTGCATTGAAAGAGGCAAAAAACCTGGCACAATTTATGACAGTACAATTCAAGCAGTTCAACGGATGGAAGCTTTCCATGGCAGCGCCGCGCCTGCAGGTAAGGGAGTCCAGACATTATACCGGAAAGGTTATCCTGGCCGTGAATGACGTACTTGACAACAGGTATTTTGATGATACGATCGCAATGGGTTCCTACCCTGTTTTGGCAGGGAAGTTTACAGATAATGGAGCATATATCACCGGTAAACCTTATCAATATGGAATCCCGCTCGGGTGCCTGGTGCCTGTCAAGACAACAAACCTTCTAATGGCAGGCCCTCATATATCCTACTCTTCACTCGTGGCAACCAGCGCCGGTACAATGGGCACCAGTATTGCAACAGGTGAAGCTGCAGGAGCAGCGGCGGTCTTCTGCCTTGTAAAAAATGAAAGCCCTGCTTTTCTGGAAAACAAGCGTGAAAATCTTGAAGAGCTTCGGGCTGTATTAACTGCACAGAAGATGTACCTGCCAAACCATAAAATAACAAACAGAAATGAAGGAAACTGGTCTTATCCTGATGCAAGGCAGCTGATCTCACTCGGACTCATAGCTGGAGGAACGAGCAACAACTTCCGGTTCAATACCCCTGCAAAGCAGGAGGACTTGGCATTTATCCTTTTGAACGGTATTTACAGGCTTGACG
>JAEWQC010000108.1 GCA_023399355.1 Bacillota bacterium
GGCGAGGCCTTTGGCAATGCGCCCGGCGTGGACAGCATGCTGCAGTTCCTGCAGGAATCCGGCATTGTGAGGCAGGTAGGCGAGGTGTGGCACTGGTCGGCGGAGGATTTTCCCGCCAGTGAGATCAGCCTGCGCAGCGCAATGACGGAGAATTTTCTCATCATGGACGTCACTGACCCGGCCCATGTGCGCGTGGTCGGCGAAATGGACCGTTTTACCGTGCCCATGCTGCTGCACGAAAACGCCATTTATCTGCACGAGGGCGTGCAGTACCAGGTGGAGAAGCTGGATTTCGACGATAAGAAAGCTTATGTGAGAAGGGTAAATGTCGACTACTACACGGATGCCAATCTGGCTGTGGATTTGAAGGTCATTGACGTTTTCCGCGAGGATGCGAGCAAGCCGGTACAAAGAAGCAGCGGGGAAGTATCAGTCAGCTCGCTTGTTACGATGTTTAAAAAAATCAAACTGCATACGCATGAAAATATCGGTTCAGGTCCGGTCACGCTGCCTGAATTGGAAATGCATACAACGGCTTATTGGGTGAGCCTGCCCGAGGATATTCCGGGTATGTCGCAATCGGATATGCAAAATGGACTCCTTGGTATTTCAAATGTGCTGGCGAATGCATCACCCATTTATTTAATGTGTGATCCGGGAGATATCAGGGTCGTTCACCAGGTGCGTTCTACTTTCACCCAAAGGCCGACGGTCTATATCTATGACAGTTATCCCGGAGGTGTTGGATTCAGTGACAAGCTTTACGAACTGCACGAGGAGCTTTTCAGCACTGCCGCCGCTATGGTAAGGCAGTGCAGCTGCGAGTCGGGTTGCCCGTCCTGTGTCGGTCCGTTGAACGAATTCACCGGGACAGGCAGTCCGAAGGAACTGACGCTGAAACTGATAGAAATGATTTTGGCACAACGCCGGCCTTGAGCTCCAACGTTGCTGTCGAAGGTACGATACCGGACCGGAAAGAAGCAGATGCGGGATGGAACCTATGAACTGAAAAAATATTTCAATGCTGACCTTTGGCAGCATCATCTGCCCGTCCATGCATCCAAATCACTGCTTTTTTAACTTGTGGTACATTTGGGCCTGTTGTTTATATTACAGGAAGGCAAATAGGGATTCTTATGGATATAAGAAGCAAACTTGGATTGTACAAGGAGAATATGGAAGGGTCGGTACCTGCACCTTCACGTGTACACGATACAGGGTCGGATATTCAGGACCTTGTGCCGGGAATGGTTCAGTGCAATGAAAACGGCAGCTGCTATGTCATTGAGAACCGTTATCCCTTATCCTGGCTTCATGGTGGAATCAGCCTCGGCGATACGGCGGCGATCGGAAGCGACATCACTGCTTCGCTTGGCGGACCGGATTGCGCGGCGTTGCAGACGGACAAGCTGATCTATATGGATACCGAAACCACCGGTTTGTCGGGAGGAGCCGGAACGGTCGCATTTTTGGTTGGTGTAGGTTATTTTGAGGATGGGGCTTATATTATCAGGCAATATTTCATGAGGGATTATGATGATGAATCGGCTATGCTGACAGAATTACAGGAGCTCTTCCAAAGGTTTCAGGGTTTTGTAACATTCAATGGCAAGGCGTTCGATATCAACCTGCTTCTGGGAAGATTCATCTCAAACAGACTAAAGCCGTTGTTCAGGGATAAGCCCAACCTGGATCTGCTGTATCCGTCCCGGAAGGTTTGGGGATTGAAGCTTGAAAACTGCAGATTGGGTTCACTGGAGGAGAACATCCTTGGTGAGTTCAGAAGTGATGACATTCCAGGTGCAATGATACCGTCCGTTTATTTCAGATACCTTGAAGACAGGGATGCCTCCGAAATTAAAAGAGTTATCCGGCATAACGAACTGGATATCCTTTCAATGGTCGCTTTACTGGGTAAACTTTCCGTGATGCTGCAGAACCCGTTTTCAAATACAGATATGGGATATGAATTGCTTGGCCTCGGCAAGCTTTTCGAAGCATCGGGCAAGACCGGAAATATGCTTGAATGCCTGGAGGCATGTACCGGTTCGGAGGAATATGTTATTCGTTCACAGGCCATCAGGCGGCTTACGGATGTTTATAAGAGGAACGGCAGTTATGACAGGGCACTTGAACATTGGAATGCAATGGAATCCAGAAATACAGGGTTTGAATTGTTCCATCTGATTGAAATGGCCAAGTATTATGAACATAAAATGAAGGATATGGAGTTTGCACTGGTTTTAGTTGAGAAGGCCGTGCAAAACTGTCTGCGGGCGGGACTGAAAGGCAGCAGACAGTTTGAAGAACTTGAGAAAAGAAGGGGTCGGCTCAGGAAAAAACTGGCGCTGTCGAAACAATCTCTATGAACTTTTCTGAAATAGATGGATCGAATTGTTTTCCGGAGCATCTCCTGATCTCCAGAATGGCCTCCTCTTTGCTAATACCCTTGTGATAGGGTCTGTCATTGGTCATTGCATCAAAGGCATCAATAATGCCCAGTATCCTGCATTCCAGCGGTATTTCCTCTCCCTGAAGCAAATCAGGATAGCCCCCGCCGTTCCAGTGCTCATGATGATGCAGTATCAAAGGAGCTATTGTAACTAATTCCTTTGAACGGCTTGCGATGTTATAGCCGATTTTTACATGCTGCTTCATTCGTTCATATTCTTTTGCCGTAAGGCGGCCGGGTTTGTTCAGGATCTCGTCAGGTATGCCTATTTTCCCAAGGTCATGCACTTTGGACAACAGAATGAGATTCCTTTTCTGGGTGTCATGAAGATCCAGCGCATTTCCCATAAGCTGGCAAATTTCTACAAGCCTCTCGACATGGCCCTGTGAAACGTAATCTCTTTCGGAAAGCGCAGTGAGAAGCATATCTATGACCTTGCTTTTTTCACTGGAGGATTGACTTATTTTATAGCGGTACATGTCATCATCAGCACGCCTGTAAATATTGTAGATATCATCATGATCCTCCTCACAGGACGTAGCCACACCTGTGGACATGCTTATGGGGACAACCGGATTTTGCCTGTTTACCTCTTCCGTTGTCTTGACGATCTGCTCGGTTTTTTCCTGCGCAATGTTGTAGCTGGTATTCGGAAGGATAATACAGAATTCGTCTCCCCCGACTCTTGATATAATTGCATTTGTCGAATTGAACACGCTTGAAATGATTTCTGCGACTTTTTTAAGAAGCTCATCTCCGACATTATGACCAAAGGTATCATTTGTTATTTTAAGACCATCTATGTCGATTGCAATGATGCTTAATGGTTTTATCTCCGACAACATTCCGGACATTTTGAGCATGACGTCTTCAAAATAGGTTCTGTTGAAAACGCCCGTCATGCCGTCCGTATATGCCTGCTGCCTTATTGTCTCTTCTGCGTTCTTCATCCCTGTCACATCGGAGAAAATGATGCCCAGATAGTTCTTTTTGGGATAGAAGGCTGAAAGCCGGTACCACTGGGAGCTGAGGCATATGGGATCATTGGAGCCGCTAAGCTCGGCAGTCGCTGCTGCCTCATTTTTAGCTTCGTTAAGACTGAAGTTCAAAGTTTCTATTTCCGGAAAAATGGAAAACATATTCATGCCAATGACCTTGCTTTTTTCCAGGCCGGTCTTTTCGACGAAAGAATTATTGGCCTCAAGAATGATGCATTTGCTGATTCGGCCATTTGGATCGAATTCCAATTTATTATAGGCAAAGCCATCGGACATGTTTGTGAAAAGGGTCTTATAATTGGTTTCGTTTTCAATAGAGTTTATTTCCATACCTTCATAAATCTGTTTTAACGATTCTCCGGCATTAATCAGCAGGACAAACAAAAAATACAACATGCCGATATAACTAATCCTTACCGTATTAAGCAACGGCATCGTATCATAAAACATGATGAAGGTATCGTATAGTCCGGTCAATCCAAGTACAAGCAGTCCGGAAATAAACAAAAGAGCACCTTTTATGCCGTTCTTGGCAGCCTTTATAATGGTGTATGCCATAAAAAGAAGAGTGATCGGAAGCAGGACATGTAAAACTTTATCAAAGTACAGGGAGGATATCAGACCTGTCATATCACAGGTGAATGCGACTAATGCCAGCAGCGCATGTGATATCCAGAGAATACGAAGAATGATCCGATGCTTGTCTGTCCGGCTTGTAAAGGCATGCTCAATATAGATCAACAACCAGATCGGCATGATAAAAATGAAAAAATTCGCCGCATAGATGTTGGATATTGGTATATGAAGATAAAGAGATGGAATACGGCTCTCCGATATATACCATCCGCCGATGAAAGCGGAACTCAAGCCCAGATAGGTGATGTCCCTCCACATTCGTGAGCCAAATAAAGCAAGAATTAGAATTGCTGCACCGACCAGCAGGAAAAAGCATCCGAAAACAATGCTCATAAAATTTTCCCTGAAGATATCCAGGATATGTGAACTCATATTACCAAGAGCAATTTCTGTAAGAAAACCGGTATAATGCGGAAACGGCGTGTGGAGTCTGAAATAGATTGTCTTGCCGGCATAGTCCTCCGGCAGTTCTACAAAATGCCAATCACTTCCGGGTGTCCTGACTTTTTCGAAAGGGTCATATTTTCCATAACTATAGATCAACTGATCTTCCAGATATACTTCAATGGTCTGCTGAGGCGCCTTGAATCTAAAAACGGCATTTTCAATTTTCCCTTGAGGCAGAGTAGTTTTTATCCAAATGGCTTTCAGCTTTTCTGTATTTTCCGGTCTGCCAGGGAATTGGAAGCCGATCCAGCCATCTTTTGAAGAATCTTTTTTCAACCACTGGAAATGACCGCAGCTGTCCAAAGGTGAATCACCCCAATGAAATTGCCAGTTAGAGTTGATTTTTATAATATTTTGTTGAAGAATTGCATTGTTCTTTAGAGTAATTGAATGATCCAATTTTAATGAAAACATCCAAAAGATCGCAATGTATGTCATTATGGCAATAGAAATTGCAGCATATACATAAGTTCTTTTCCTCTGTATCATTAAAGCCCCCGTATTGATAGCTGAATATTTAATCTTTTGTAGCAGATACCTCATTCATCAGCAATTTAATAATACCAGTAACTTACCAAAAAATAAAGCATATAAATAAAAACTTGAAATACAGATTAACAGTTGGATTTCATAGATTGTGATTGGAGCAGGGATGTGCGCAGATCTTTTGTAAGCGGAGCCATTATCCTGATGGCTGCCGGACTGATTGCCAGGCTGTTTGGTTTTGCATACAGGATATACTTGTCGAATTTGGCGGGGGCTGAAGGCATGGGATTATTTCAGTTGGTTACGCCGGTTTATGCGACAGTTGTACTGACAATTACTGCCGGGATATCGATTGCTGTCTCAAAAATGGTTGCAGAGCAACAAGCAAGGAAGCAGCCTGTCAATTCAAGCAGAATTACAGTGTGTGCACTTGTGATGGTATTGGCAGCGGGCATACTTGTTTCACTGCTGATATTTTTGAATAGTACTCTTATTAGCGGTAGAATACTGGGCGATTCCAGAACCCATACCGCCCTGCTGCTGCTTGTGCCTTGCCTGCCTGCGATTGTTGCGGCAGCAGCTTTAAAAGGCTATTTTTATGGTATCCAGCAGGTAATGCCGACAGCGATATCACAAATAGTGGAACAGATTGTAAAAATGGGCTTTATCCTGCTTCTAAGCTCGAGTATCATGGTCAGAGGGCCGGAATATGCGTGTGCATTTGCTATTTTAGCAGCAGGTATTGGGGAGATTGCCAATCTGATTGTTCTTGCAGTGTTCTATACCTTGAAAAGCAAACACTCCTCTGCTCGTAAAGTGGTTGGCAAACCAATGCGCAAACGGCTTATAATCAAGGAGCTTTTAAAAGAATCCCTTCCGGTTTCAGCTAACAGGCTGGTTGTCTCTATACTTTCAGCAGCCGAATATATCCTGATCCCTGCAATGCTTGTGGCGGGAGGACTGCAATATAAGAGCAGCATGGAGCTGTTCGGCCGGCTTGCCGGTATGGCACTGCCTCTGATTATGTTTCCGTCTCTGGTTACAAACTCCCTGGCAACCACTCTGGTACCTGCGATTTCAGAGTCTGTATCACTTAATAATTATAAAGCCGTTAACTACAGGATTTCGAAGTCCATACAGGCAACGTTCATCATGGGGATCATTTTCACCGCTATTTTCATCAGTTATCCAAATGAGATCAGTGCGTTGGTCTACAAACATGAGAAGATTGGAGACCTTTTGTATCTTCTTTCCTTCTCCTGTATCTTTATTTATCTCCAGCAGACACTGATGGGTGTTTTGAATGGACTGGGCAGACAAGGCATCCTCCTCAGAAATTCCGTAATCGGCTCTTTGCTGAGAATATGCGCAGTTTACTTTCTGATTCCGTCCTTTGGAATCAATTTTTATATAGTGGGACTTGGCGCGAGCTTTATGCTTACCTCCATCCTGAATCTACATGCGATAAATAAAATTACCGGGCTGGTGCTGGACCTCAGGGATTGGTTGATCAAACCCGGCCTTGTCGGTATAGTTATGGTGGTGGTTGGAAGGTATGTATTATATTTTTTTCAGATTTTAGGATTAAGTTCGGGAATGACACTATTGATAACTTTAGCTGCAAATGTAGTGATTGCAGTATTTCTCATGCTTCTGGCCGGTGTCTTGAAAATGGGTGAATTGCTTAAAATAGCAGGGCTGAAAAGATAACGGAATATCAAGAAAGAATAAGATTCAGAGAGACAAATTCAAATAATCGAGCATGTAGTGCTCCAATGGTCAAAGATAGTCAAAATCAAATTTTGATTCAAGCACATATACTGTGGTATAAAATATATATAAGGTCAAAGAAAGTCAAAGACAAAAAACTAAAGGATATTAAAGCCAAAGACAAATAAAGTCAATGGAATATAAAGTCAAAGGCAGACAAGGTTAAAGGCAAATAAAGTCAATGACATTTCAGACCGAGAACGTATCATTAAACTAATTAAAATATTTTTGGAGGTGTTTTTATGTTCGGACTTGTACCATTCAGCAGAAGGACCAATGAAATTGCAACAAGGAGTGACCCGTTTGATTTTGAAAGCATTTTTAACGACTTCTTCAGCGATTCGTTCGCACCTGCATTTTTTAGAGCAGGTCACCCGATGAGGGCAGATATTCGTGAAACAGAAAAAGAATATGTCCTCGAAGCCGATATGCCAGGCGTTAAAAAGGAAGACATCAGACTTGATCTCAGGGATGGCATACTGACAGTTGGTGTGGAACATAACGAGAATGTAGACGATACAAGAGAAAACTATATCCGTAAGGAAAGAAGATACGGTTCATACAGCAGAAGCTTCAGTGTAGATGGTGTTAAGCAGGAGAATATCACTGCAAAATACAACGATGGCGTTCTTACTGTGAACCTTCCGAAGACGGAGGAACAAAAACCAAAGACTCACAGAATTGACATCCAGTAAATAAAACGTACGGCAATCAGCCAAACAGGAACAATTCACCGGCGAATTGACCTGCACGGTGCAATTTGTTAACAAGCCTACTGTTTGATGATAGTTGTGCATTGCAGGTAATTAAAATATAGTTATACCAGAGCCTGAATAAGTATTGTTGGAAAGCCGGCTGATCAGAGAACACAGTTTCTCCAGGCCGGCTTCTATTTTGTCCGTCTGTACGGCGGCAAAACTCAGTCGGAGATTATTGGCTGCATCCGGAGTGTTTCCCGTGTGGAATATAGTACCGGGGGCAAATGCGATATCGCTGGCTGCAGCCAGATGAAGCAGATTGTTGACATGGAATCCGGCCGGAAGCGAAATCCAGATGTTCAGTCCGCCACCGGGCTTAATATAGCTGCACCTTCCCGGGAGAAATTTATCAAGGTTGGATGTCATTTTTTCATATCTTGTTTTATATATATCGTACATAAAATCGAAATGGCTGTTCCAGTATCCCTTTCTAATATAAAGGTCAAATGCCCTTTGTACCAGTCCTGAAGTGGAGATGTCAGTGGTATGCTTTGCAGCGAGCAGATCCTGGGACAGCTGCGGGGGCACAATTATGAAACCGAGGCGCAAACCCGGCATGAACAGTTTTGAGAAACTCTTTATCAATAGGACTCTTCCTCTCGAGTCCATTGCCTTTAAAGGGATGTAGCCTAGTTGTCCGAAATCGAGATCACTGACATAGTCATCTTCCATAATAAAAAAATCATACCGGTCAGCAAGGCCTAGCAGAGCTTTCCTTTTTTCATTTGTATAGGAGCAGCCTGTCGGATTTTGAAAAGAGGGGATCGTATACATGAATTTCGGTCTGTATTTTTTTACTGTGTACTCCAGAAGGTTCATATCAGGTCCGCCCGGCTGCATGGCTACATCGACCAGATGGGCGTTCCGGGACTTGAACACAGCCACAGCGCCGGTATATGTGGGACTTTCCGTCATAATGCAATCACCCTGATGTATCAGGGCCTTTGCAATGATATCAATCCCCTGCTGAGCGCCGGAAATGATGTTGATATCTTCTGCTGAAAAATCCATAATTCCTTTTGAAATAAGTCCGGTGATGGATTCCCTCAAAGGAAGGAACCCCTGGCTCTCATGATAACTGAATGCATTGCCCTTGTCTCTGTCCAGAACCTCATTGAGGACAATTTTGAAATTATCTACCGGAAACAGATCGGACGTTGGTGTGGCGCTTGCAAAGTTGATCGTGTTTTCACCAATCAATATCGGGTCATTTTGCATAAACGGGTTTTCCCCCTGGGAATAAAGCTCATCCTGCATAAACGGATTTTCTGGCTTTGCAGGCAACTGCTGAAATAAGCCGGCTACATACGTACCGCTGCCGGATCTGGAGTTGGTCAGGCCATTTTCCTCAAGATGCCTGTAGGCTGTTACCACAGTGACCTGATTCACGCCAAGCAGGCGTGCAAATTCGCGGATGGATGGCAAACGGGTCTCGTGCAGAAGTCGACCGCTTTCGATCCTCTCCCGGAGGATTTCAAACAGCTGCTGATAAAGCGGAACTGCACTTTCTTTATCAAGTCGTATTTCTTTGAACATCTCCAGCATATCGTCACCTTGTATTACAGCACCTTGCAGAATCGTATCGATACGATTCTATCACAATCCCTCCAAAGATAACAGGCCCTAAATTCAAATGAGTTTGCAGGATACTGAAGATGAATTTTCTTCAGATTTGGATTCTTTTTTTGAAAATTCAAAGCAAGAACCGTCCCAAGTTTGAATTTCTGGTATAATAGGGGTATCAACTAATTGGAGGTCGGTTATTTTGATGAATGTGTTGTACTTGCTGAACCACGCAGGCAAGGCGGGTACTGAGAGATATGTGCAGTCTCTTGTGGAAAAATTGAACGGGAACAAGGTCAATGCATATTTTGCCTACAATGAAGAGGGCCTGCTTGTGGAGAGGCTTAAGGAACTTGGCGTTGCGGCATACAGGGTGGAGATGCACAGTCCCTATGACCTGAAAGCGGCAAAGGAACTGGCTTTGTTATGCCGTAAACTCAGTATCGATCTGATCCATACGCACTATCTGAGGGAAAACTATATTGCGATGCTTGCTCAGCTATTCGGTTCAAAGGCAAAGGTTGCCTATACGAATCATTTCATAGCGAGAAACAATCTTGTCACCAGGTTTTCAAACAGGCTGATGAACCCGCTGGAAGCGGGCGTGATTGCGGTATGCAACCGCGGCAGGGAAATGATGATTTCCAATGGAGTTGCCGCATCAAAAATCAGAGTGCTGTTTAATGCTGTAGACCCGGAACTCTGGGGAACGCGCGAGCCATCTACGCTTCGCGGCGAATTCGGCATTTCGGACGATACCTTTGTTATACTCTGTGCGTCCAGATTTGCGCATGACAAAGGGCACAGGT
Source organism: Bacillota bacterium (assembly GCA_023399355.1). GTDB lineage: Bacteria > Bacillota > Clostridia > Acetivibrionales > DTU013 > UBA1305. The sequence continues at coordinate 9,920 of JAEWQC010000108.1, forward strand.
ACCTCGTCAGGACTATGGCGAAGCTGAAGGAGTCAAACTGCCGCAAATTTGCATGTGTGCTGGCAGGTGACGGACCGCTGCTGGAGGAGATCAGGCAGTTGACTGTGGAAATGGGACTGGAGCAGGATATTTTATTCATTGGCTTTCGCAAGGATATTAAGAATCTTTTCAATGGAAGCGATCTTTACTTCAATTCCTCCGAGCATGAAGCTTCGAGCTTTCTGATCCTTGAGGCGCTGGCAAGCGGGCTCCCGGTAATTGCTACGGATATGGGCGGAAACAATGATATCATTAATGACAGGAACGGCTGCGGTGTTTTGGTGAAATATGAAGATGCGGAAAGCACCGCCAGGGAGATCAGGAGAATCATGGATGATGAGAGTTTGCAGGCGAGTCTGGGACAGAATGCACTAAAAGCAGTACAGGAGAATTTCAATCTTGTAAAAATGGCGAATCAAACATATAATTTGTATGAGGAATTCATAAGCAAGTCATAAGTAAGTTATAGACAAGTTAAAATGCAAAGGAGATTATTGCAATGCTGTTTGATAAAAAAGGTAAACTTTTCGGAAAGATCAGCATAGTGGATATACTGATTGTTGTTTTAATCATAGCCGTAATTGGCGGAGTATATTATAAATTCGGCCGTTCCGGCACAGTTACGGCGCTTACGAAGACGGATAAAGTGCAGGTAAGTTTTTATAGTGAAACGATTCCCAAATATATTGTCAATCATATCAAGCAAGGCGATATTGCAAAGGATAGAGTACAGAGCATCGTAATCGGTAAAGTCATTGATGTAAAGGTTGGACCTGATCTGGAATATGAACCTAATTCCGAAGGAAAGGTAACCCTAAGCTCAAGACCGGATTATTGTTCTGTGACGGTAGTGGTAGAAGGTCAGGGAATTTACGCATCATCAGGTGTGACGTTCGGTGGCGTCGAATACTTTGTCAACAAGCCTTCGACGGAAATGAGATTTGGCAATTCGTTTTTCTATGCAAAGATTTCGGATATAAAGAAAGCAAAGGAGTAATGTAAATTGCTTCAGGAAAGCTTGATCTATAAAATTTACAGTTATTTTGGAGACATCTGGCCAGATAGCCTTATTGCGCTGATCTTCAGGAAAGTCGGTAATTTTTTCAAAGCATTATTTTCCGGGAGTCTCATTGCCGGCTTCATTGCAAGAGAAGGTATTATTAACCGTACTTATGAGGGAAGCATGCTGTTCAGGCTTATTGACGGGTTACTGAACCTTCCGCAGCGGCTTCTGCATCCATTGTACAAAAAGGCGGAGGCGGTATTCGGGGAAAGTCTTCTATTCAGGTTCCTGCTCTTGATCCTGGACAGGCTGCATCTGTTCCTGGCAGGATTTATCTTCCTTGCGCTGATCATCCCGCACGATTATTGGAATAACCTCTACAGTACAGTAGTTATGACTGCTATACTGCTTCTGTATTTCATCAGGACGATTGTCGCCGGCAGGACCGGTTTCCGGACGGGAGCCTTCAATGTTTTTCTGGTCGTATTCCTGATCTGCGTTACATTTTCGGAAGTGTTTTCAATCATGCCGGGCAGCAGTCTCAGATTCCTTGCTTTTTACCTGACCTGCTTCATGCTGGTCCTGCTTTTGATTGCTGCAATCCGAACCAAAAAAGAGTTGAGCGAAGTACTTGCAGTCGTATTTGCCGGAATGACGATCGCCGGCCTGTACGGGGTGTATCAGCAGATCATACATGTGCCTGTCAACCCTGCATGGGTAGACACCTCTGTCAATCAGGGGTCCATGACCAGGGTGTTCTCATTTTTTGATAATCCGAACAATTTTGCGGAAATAATTCTGCTGTTCCTGCCGCTCTATCTAGCGGCCTTCTTTAATACGAAAAATGCACTGATGAAGCTTGTCTATCTGGTACTGTCCTGTCCGCTATTCCTTTCGCTTATTTTCACGCAGACAAGGATCGCCTGGATCGCTTTTGTTATTGCCGCCTTCGTATATTTATTCTTCAAGGAAAAAAGGCTTATTCCGGTTTTCATAGTACTGGGTCTGGCTTCCGTCCCATTTCTTCCGCAGTCTATTATAATGCGCTTGCGGACGATCACCAATGTAATGGATTCTTCTATTACCACCAGGCTGCAGGTATGGCAGACCGTCATTCCCATTCTGAAGGACTACTGGTTTACAGGTCTGGGACTTGGGAATGAGACACTATTGCGGGTTTCCAAGAATTATTATATTTTTGTGGACAAAGGGTCCATTCCTTCACACAGCCACAACCTTTATCTGCAGCTCTGGATAGAAACAGGACTGCCGGGGATCCTTGCATTCTTCGCCTTTTTAGGCACGATCATCAAGAAGAGCATCAAGTCACTTTATCAAAAGAAAAGGGATGCATATGTTAATAACATCCTGATAGCCGGACTTTCTGCACTTGCAGGAATTCTAGCAATAGGGATGGCGGAGTATGTCTGGTTCTACCCGAGAGTAATGCTGTTTTTCTGGGCTGTAACAGGGATCATCCTTGCGGCTTTGAATATCGGAGCCAACGAGCTTGAGCAGGCAGCGGAGGGCAGGGCAGACATGGAGGCGGAATCCGATGAAGAAGAAAAGGATGTGGCAGTATGATTGGAAAAATTTGCGAAGGCGGGCTGTGCACGGGCTGTGCGGCTTGCGGCCAGATTTGTCCGCAGAGTGCCATTACAATGACAGAAAATGAAGAAGGCTTCCTTTATCCGGAGATAAATGGAGGCCTTTGCAATGACTGTGGTTTGTGCGCCCGGACATGCCCTGTTAATGCGGCGTGCAAGGATACGGATGCTGTAAGGACGGTTTCTTCACATGGGGAGGAACAGCAAAAAGCTTTTGAGCATAAGGTATATGCCTGTTTCTCCACAGAGGAGGATATCCGGTTCAAAAGCTCTTCGGGAGGCATATTCACACAGCTTGCCCTAAAGGTGCTTTCTGAGGATGGCCTTGTATTCGGAGCAGGATTTGACGAGACGTTCAAGGTGCGGCACAGGTATATCGAAAACAAGGGCGAACTGGATGGACTAAGGCGTTCCAAATATGTACAGAGTGATACAGCCGCCACTTTCCGGGAAGCAAGGGCTTTCCTCAGGGAAGGAAAAGCGGTTCTGTACTGTGGTACGCCGTGCCAGATCGCAGGGCTGAAAGCATTTCTGAACCAGGAATACGATCATCTTCTGACATGCGACCTGGCCTGTCATGGCGTACCTTCCCCAAAAGTGTGGCAAATGTTTCTTGACTTCCTGCAAAACCAATATAAAAGTACTGTAAAATCGGTTTCCTTCAGGGACAAATCTACCGGCTGGAACAACAGCAGTATGAAAATAGACTTTGAAAATGGCAGCCGGTATATGGACAGAGTAAAGAGGGAGACCTATTTTATCGGCTTCGGAAAGAGCATATTCAACAGGCCTTCGTGTTATGACTGCAAATTCAGGATCGACAATACAAAAGCCGATATTACGCTGGCTGATTTCTGGGGTATTGACAGGCAGGACGACGCGGAGTTTAAAGACAATAAAGGCGTATCACTTGTCATTACACACACGGCTGCAGGTGAAAAAGTCCTGTCCGGGATCGGTGGGGACATATTCATGAAGCAGCGTACGCTTGAGGAAGCGGTGAAATATAATCCGAGACTTGTGTCTTCCGTTGGGGAACCCGCAGGCCGCAGGAGCTTTTTTAAGGAACTGGGCTCCGGCCATAGCTTTGACAGGCTGCGCAGAAAGCACATGGACAACTTCAGCCTGAAATACAAAGCCAAAATTCTGGTGAAGCAGTTGCTGGGAAAGGCATGAGCCTGTGAGGAAGCCTGCCGGCGATCCAATTTAGCCGGGCAGCTTCCGGTGATTATTCATGTTTCCACGAAAGGAACCTATGAGAACAAAGCTTTCGCTGTATAATACAATTAGTGCAATTGTTTTGCAGATTATCAATATGATTGTAACGCTGATCCTGCCGCAGGTCATGATAAGGGTATACGGTTCCGCAACAAATGGGCTTGTTACCTCCATCCGGCAAATTATTTCTTACCTTAACCTCGTCGAGGCCGGGATCTCAGGTGCTGCTGTCTATGCGCTCTACAAGCCACTGGCGAATAAGGACAAGGATGATATAAACGGCATTCTGTCTGCTTCCAACCGATTCTATAATATTTCAGGCTTCATTTTCTCGGCGCTTGTGCTTGTAACAGCATTCATCTATCCGATGTTCACCTCCGGCCAGGGGATAAGCGTCGTTACCATTGCTGCGCTGGTGCTTATCATAGGTGCATCGGGTTCGCTGGAGTTTTTTGCAGTAGGTAAATACAAGGTACTTTACACTGCTGACCAGAAAAGCTATGTCATATCGCTGATCAATGCGGTTGCGGTTACGATCAATGCGGTGATTATTCTGATACTGGCATTCCTTCACGTCGATATCGTCATCGTTCAGTTGATCGCACTCATTAGCTTTTTTGTCCGTTCTGCGCTGTATGTCGTGTATGGAAGACTGAAGTATCCCCAAATCAATTTCAAGGTACCGCCCAGGAACGAGGCGCTTGACAAACGATGGGACGCCCTTTTCCTGCAGATTCTCGGAGTTGCGACTACTGCAACGCCGATTGTCGTGACTTCACTGGCGTTAGGGTTCAAGGAAGCCAGTGTGTTCACCGTTTACAATATGGTCTTTGCAAGCGTTCTGGCGCTACTTACCACTTTTAGCGGCGGCTTGAGCGCAATGTTCGGTGAGTTGCTTGCCAGGAGTGAAACCGGGATACTCCAGAAAGCTTACCAGCAGTATGAATACCTGTATTATGGCCTTTTAGCCTGGGGTTATGCCTGTGCTGCCATATTGATCATGCCTTTCATGGAAATCTATACGCGGAAATTTACCGATGCGGTGTATATGCGGCCAGGTATAGCAGCGCTTTTTGTGGCTGTCGGGATTCTTTCAAACATAAAGACTCCCCAGGGAATGCTGGTTATTTCTGCCGGGCTTTATAAAGAAACAAAAATCCAATCCTTGATACAGGCGGTGATTATTGTCGTGCTCTCCGCAGCACTTGCCCCATTTCTGGGAATTGCAGGTGTGCTGATCGGTGCAGTTCTGTCGCATCTTTACAGGGACATCGATCTTTTATTCTATATACCTAAAACGGTAACGAAGCTGAAAGCCGCCATATCGGTAAGGCGTGTCGTGAGGCTGGTGCTGTTGTTTTCAGCGGCGGTATTCCCGGTTGTATACCTTATCGATATGAAACCGGGAAATCTTTTTAAGTGGGCTTTGTACGCAGTCCCTACTGCGATATGGGCGTTTATAATTGTCGCAGGCGGCAATATTATTATTGAGAGAAAAATGGCCACGGAAGTTTACTTGAGGATCAAAGGCCTGTATAGGAAGAAGTTGGAAGGAGGAAAGCGTGAATCATGAAAGCAGGATTATTGACATTCCACCATGCTCATCATTACGGGGCACAACTTCAGGCATATGCGCTCATGAAGGCGATTGCCAAAATAGGGACCGATTGTGAAATCATCAATTATGTCAGAAGCGATACCACGGAAGGCAACAGTCTTTTCAAGAAAGGTCTTTCGGCAAGGTCTCTTTTATCAAATGCCAATACTGTTTTAAATTATGGCAAGCTTAAAAAAAGGTATCAGAGGTTTGAAGACTTTGTAAACCGGGACATGAAGCTATCTCCCAAATTCTACGGCACCTATGGGGCGCTTAAGGACGATGCGCCGGAATATGACGTTTATGTATGCGGAAGCGATCAAATCTGGAATCCGCTTATTTATAAGGAAAAAACATATGACCCGGCATTCTTTGCCGCTTTTGCACAAAGCGGGAAGAGGGTCGCCTATGCACCGAGCTTTGGAATAAATGAGATACCCGCAGACAAGCGGGAGGAGCTTGAAAAATATCTAGGAGGCTTTGAATGCCTCTCTGTCAGGGAGAAGCAGGGGGAAAAAATCATTCGGGACATCGCAGGGAAGGAAAGTCTGACCGTACTGGACCCCACCCTGCTGTTAACAGGCGAGGAGTGGGGAGGACAGGCGGCTGGTCCGGTATTCGGTGAGCCCTATATTCTCTGTTATTTCATATCCGATGCAAGGAGATACTCGGAGTTTGTCGGTGCCCTGTCAAAAAAATATAACCTGCCGGTAGTTTCTCTATGTGGTTCCAGAAGGGTAGTGGGGCAGACCCGGCATACGGTAATGGATGCAGGACCCAGGGAGTTCCTCGGCCTGTTCCGGAATGCCTCCATGGTCTGTACGGATTCCTTCCATGGAACAGTATTTTCCATCAACTTCAATAAACGGTTTTTCTGCTTTGAATCTGCACAGAAAGCTGAAAAAACTGTAAATTCAAGACTTTACAGCATCTTGGAGAAGCTTGGACTCGTATCCAGGATTTTTTCGCACAAGATGGAATTAAGCGATTTCATGAAGTTTATTGCCGGTGGCTCCATCAACATTGACTTTGCAGAGGTTGAACGCCTTCTTGGCACCGAACGCGAGTTATCCTTCAACTATTTAAAGGATTCTTTGCAGTTGTAAATGCAAATTAAAAAAACTATAATAAACAGGTAGTGCAAAAGGGATATTGAGGTTAGTTTTCCCGTGAACCTTACCGATAAATCTTATAGGAACTTCTTCTGGAATGGGGTTGACAGTATGAGTTTATTACCCTGGAAATCGAGTCGGAAGGTGAATTTCGATACAAAGACCTTAAGAAAAAACGATATCTCGCTTCTGATATTGGATGAGCGATTCAACAAGCTTTTTACCAACACCCCCAAGACGCCTGCCATTGAACGCTGTGAGTGCAGGCTGAAGGACCTTCTTAAGGAAGAATCCCGTCTGCTGGCAGAACAAAAGGAAATCGCCCTATCGAAAAAAAAGCATATGGATAAGATCATGAAGCTGACTCCGGCTGTTTTTGAACAAAACGATGAAAACGCCAAGAAAGAGATGCAGCTTTCAGAAAGTGAAATAAAAAGGATTAATGATAGAAGCGTCAAAATCAGCGAGCTGCTGGAACGGATGCCCGACAGGATAAAACAGGCAAATCTGGAGTTGCTGGA
>JAEWQC010000136.1 GCA_023399355.1 Bacillota bacterium
CTGATGCCCAGCACATGATGGCAAGATTCGGTTTCGGCATACCCAAATCAGTCATACTCAGTCCGCAGATGTTTGCTGTCCGCACCATAGATATTCAAAACTCTATTGAACGTTACTACCAGCGCCATTATATCAATATCGACAGAAATGAATTTGATAAATGGCTCCAATCCATTATTCCTTCATCGGTAGACTTATTGAAAGGCTGTGTGTTCAAATCGTTTGATGAAAAGGAAGATCATATTGTTGTAAAGTATCATTGTGGCGGGAAAGAATATGAAGAAAAAACCAGGCTTCTTGTGGGGGCGGACGGAGCTTTCTCAAAAGTCAGGAGGCAGGGTTTCAGCAGCAGGCCTGTGCCAGAGCTTTACATCTCGGTTCAGGAATGGTTTGAAGCCAAAGAAAGCCAAAACTATTATGGCGCAATATTTGATGAGGAAATAACGGACTTTTATTCCTGGACAATCCCAAAGGAAAATCACCTTATTCTCGGTACGGCTTTAAAGCCCGGAGTTGATGTACATGCCAGGTTTGAACTTCTCAAAAAGAAGTTGAAAAAATATGGGTATGACTTTGAAAAGAGTATCCGGAAAAATGGTGCTTACCTGGCTCGCCCATTAAAGAAGAATCAGATTTGTACCGGTAAAAATCGTGTTGCGCTGGTTGGCGAAGCAGCTGGATTTATAAGCCCCAGCTCTGCGGAAGGCTTCAGCTATGCCTTCAGGAGCTCGCTTGCGCTGGCAAAGGCATTGGTGGAAGGTATTGAGGGCTACGAGAAACGTTATTGCAGGAATCTGAATTCACTAAATAGAAACATACTTGTTAAAAATCTTAAATCACCTGCCATGTACAACTCTTTCCTAAGAAAATGCATCATGAAATCAGGGATAATGAGTGTAGATGTTGTTAAATAAAAGGAACATCCTGAGTCTTCAGTTCACAAAATAATCTCATCAGATACAACTATCTCATCCAGCCTTATCTTAACCCCGGTCAATAGTTAATTGTAAACGCATCGCTCAAATGAATAGGCTTAAATATATAGTTAAAATATAGCAATATTATGTTAAATTGCATTAAAACAAGCAATTAAAATTGATATTGCTATAAAAATGGGGTATACTTAACTTATATTATATTCGGAAATTTCTATTTTAGAAGGGTGATAGCATGTATTGTGCGATAATTGGTGATTTAATAGATTCGAAAAGTATAGAAGCTCCTGAACGCAAACGTTTGCAAGAGAATCTGGGCAGACTTCTTGAAAGGATTAATAATGATTATAAGGAAAACATTGCTGCCAGATTTATCATCACATTAGGCGACGAATTTCAAGGGTTATTAAGTACTTCCTGGCCCTCGGTCAAAATCATTGAAATGCTTATAAAGGAACTTCATCCTCATGATGTCCGTTTTGGCGTAGGGTTAAGCGATATTTATACAGAGATTGATCCTGGAAAAGCATTAGGGGCGGATGGACCTGCATATCACCTTGCCAGAGAGGCTATAAACAAACTAAAGAAAAACAGAGAGAAAGAAAATAATTTCTCTGTTTGTTATAAGACAGGAAATCACGATGAGAAACTGTTGGATGCCCTGAGCAGTTCTTTGGATATTTTGATGAGCGGCTGGACTGAAAAACAGAGAGAAACTGTTTGGAAAATGTTTGAGGTGGCAGAGCAGCAAAATGAGGCGGCCTATGAACTCCGTCTGAACCCGTCAACCGTTACAAGGCATCTTAAGGCAGCCAACTATGGGCATTATAGATATCTTTTAAATACACTGATCACCTATTTGCGCGAGCAGTACGATTTTTCCGGTGAAGGGAATGAACTTCAACAGGCAGCGAGTGATTACAATACAGGGACATATTTGATAAAGCAATATGAATTTGAGGAGGCTATAGATCATCTAAATAAAGCTTTATTCATCAGAGAAAAATTACTGGGGTCAAATCATCCCGATACTGTTGTTTGCTATAGCAGTATTGGAAGTGTCTATCTCAAAAAAGGAGATTATAGCCAGGCACTGGAATTTTATCAAAAGGCTTTGAATATCAGGGAAGAGACGTTGGGATCCAATCATCCGGATACGGCCGGCGCATATTATAGTATAGGGATTGTATACTTTAAAAAAGGTGACAATGACCGGGCTCTGGAATTGTATCAAAAGGCTTTGAACATCAGGGAAGATATATTGGGAGTTAACCATCCTGATACTGCGGGCTCTTATTATGACATAGGGAATGTTTATTGGGACAAGGGTGACTATAACCAGGCACTGGAATTTCATCAAAAGGCCTTAAATATCAGGCTGGAAATTCTGGGAGCAAATCATCCTGATACTGCTTGTTCTTACTTCAGTATAGGAAACGTATATTATAAAAAAGGAGAAGATGACCGGGCGCTTGAGTTTCATCAGAAAGCTTTGAATATCAGAGAAAAGGTACTGGGGACAAATCATGCCGATACTGCAGGCTCCTACAATAGCATTGGAAATGTATATGTGAATAAAGAAGAATATGACCGGGCACTTGAATTGTATCAGAAAGCTTTAAATATCAGAGAAAAGATACTGGGGATAAATCATTTCGATACAGCCAACTCTTATTATAACATCGGGAATAGTTTCTATAAAAAAGGAGAGTATGACCGAGCGCTTGAATTGCATCAAAAAGCTTTGAATATCAGAGAAAAGGCCCAGGGAACATATCACTCCGATATTGCCGGTTCTTATTACAGCATGGGAAATATATATTATAAAAAAGGAGATTATGACCGGGCGCTGGAATATTATCGGAAAGCTTTACAAATCAGAGAAGAGCTATTGGGAGCAAATCATCCTGATACTGCTGTTGCTCATGATAGCATAGGGAGTTTGTACTTAAAAAAGGGGGATTGCAGCCGTGCTCTTGAATACTATCAAAAGGCTTTAGATATCAGAGAAGAGACATTGGGAGCGAATCATCCCGATATTGCCGACAATTACAATAGTATAGGAAATATCTATTTGGATAAAGGAGAGGATGATCAGGCGCTTGATTACTATCAAAAGGCTTTGGATATCAGAGAAAGGATATCGGGAAGAGATCATCCTGATTCGGCGGATTGTTATTTTAACATAGGGAATGTTTATTTTAATAAAGGATTTTTCGAGAAAGCACTTGAATCTTATACAATTGCTTTGGCAGTTTTTGAGAGACCTCAGAATAAGAAGCATGCAAAGAGAAAAATGATTTACCAGAATATTGCGCTGATCTATCGGCAGAAGGGAATTCTGGATAAAGCAATGGAATATTTGCAAAAGACGATTGATTTAAGTTCGAAAGAGGAGAACTTGATATAGGAAAAGGATGCAAAATCATGATGCATGAGAATGTTCTGTTCTGGCTTTTATTATGCGGACATCTTGCAGGAGACTTTTATGCGCAGCCACAAGGACTTGCAGAAAGGAAAAGGAAGAAAGTACGGTTCCTTTTACTACATTGCCTGATCTATTCCTTTTCCGTATTAATGTTTCTTTTACCTGTTATGAACCGGGATATTCTTATTGTGTTTGTTTGGATTTCCATCAGTCATTGTATCATTGATTTTGCGAAAATCAAATTATACAATTTTGAAAAATGGATTCTATTTATCGAAAGATATTTATTTTTCATTGATCAAATAGCACATATAGCAATTATAATAGTTCTTGCATATTTATATGCAATTAATGATGTTACTGCGTTGAACGGATTTGGAAGCATCGTACTTGATATCTATGAAAATTTTCAGATAAACATTATCCCAAGTGTATTTATCCATTTTATTTTTGTCTTTTTAATGATAGGAAAGCCTGCCAACATTTTAATAAACGAAATTAATAAAAATAGCAATAGTCGAACGGCAACTTTACCGGACAATGAAACGATGAAGGAGGAGCAAAACATTGCGTCATATCAGGATGCTCCGGCATATCAAAATACCGGTAAAATGATTGGTATTCTGGAAAGAATGATCATTATCATGATGCTGGTTCTGCAGCAATATGCTGCTATTGGCCTGGTCTTTGCCGCAAAATCCATAAGCAGATATGATAAAATTGCGAAAGATTCTTCATTTGCTGAATACTATCTTGTGGGAACGCTATTAAGTTTACTGATTTGTATTTTTTGCATATTGCTTATTCAACCCATCTGACGCCATTTGAAAATGATACGATGTATCTATTTCGGAGATTATCGGGTATAGTTATTATATAACAAGCCTGTAATAGGATGAAAGATCCAGGGGATAAGAAGGATAGCATGAAGAAGGATAGCATGAAGCAGAATATACAGATAAATGAGAAGCAAAACGGGAAGCAAAACGTAAAGCAAAACGTAAAGCAAAACGTAAAGCAAAACGTGAAGCAAAACGGGAAGCAAAACGGGAAGCAAAACGTAAAGACACTTGAAATTCAGCAGCAGATCCTGAACTGGTATGATTCCAATGCCCGCAGCCTGCCGTGGAGAGACGATCCGACACCTTACAGGGTATGGGTCTCTGAAATCATGCTGCAGCAAACCAGGGTGGACACGGTCAAACCCTATTTTGAGAGATTTATAGCTGAATTGCCAACGATCGAAGACCTGGCAGGTGTACAGGAGCAAAAGCTGCTCAAACTCTGGGAAGGGCTGGGGTACTACAGCCGTGTCAGAAACCTGAAGAAAGCGGCTCTGGTGGTCCTACAGGATTATAACGGCCAGCTTCCTTCCACTGTAAGTGAATTGATAAAGCTGCCTGGAATCGGCCCCTACTCTGCAGGCGCAATTGCCTCCATCGCTTTTGGAAACAAGGCTTCTGCCATTGATGGCAATGTTCTAAGGGTGGTTGCACGGATCACAGCTAACTTTGGAGATATTACGGATACTGAAACAAAAAAAGAAATCGGTGAATACGTACAAAAGCTGCTTCCCGACAGGAGGATTGGAGATTTCAATCAGGCCTTGATGGAACTCGGCGCTACGGTTTGTCTGCCAAATGGCATGCCTGAATGTGAAGTCTGTCCGCTTAATATGTTGTGTGCTGCTTATTCCCAAAATAGTACAGGTCAGATTCCTGTAAAAGTGAAAAAGAAGGCACGAAGAGTAGAACAAAAAACAGTATTCATTATTCGTTGCAAAGGGAAGACAGCTATTGGAAAGAGGCCTGATGACGGCTTGCTCCAAGGTCTGTGGGAATTTCCCAATGTTGAGGGAAGCTTGACAATCGGGGAATGTGAAGCAGTAATGAGGGATTGGGGTGTACAAGTATTAAGTATAGAGCCCCTTCAGCAATCGAAGCACATTTTCACACATGCAGAGTGGCATATGACCGGCTATCTGGTTCATGTACAGGATAGTAAATCAACCGGCCTTTGGAAAAGCTCACCGCCGGAAAGCTCACCGCCGGAAAGCTCACCACAGGAAAGTGCACCACATGAAAGTTCATTCGTATGGGCTGCGCCGTTGGAATTGAAACAGTTCTACACAATTCCGACAGCGTTTAAAGCATATACGGAAGCAGCCGGGCTCCCGGCGTAGATTTATGTTTCGGATGACAGGGGATCTTCGGAATTAAAAAACAGAATTCGGAGATTTTAATAATTTAGAATGAACAGGATGAGGAAATATCAGTGTCCGATGCCCTGGCAGGAGAGAGGCAGCAGCATGATAGAATTGGGTAAAATGCAAAATCTGGAAGTCACAAGCAAAATCCAAATAGGATTGATCCTGAAACAGAAAAACGATAAGACCGGCGAGGGCGTTTTACTGCCGAAGAACCAGGTGACGCAGAGCATGGACATCGGAGATGAAATCGAAGTATTTGTCTATAAGGATTCAGAGGATAGACCGGTAGCTGCGGTCAAAAAGCCGCTGCTGATGATTGGCGAGTTGTCCGTCTTGAGAGTGGTCGAGGTTACAAACATTGGTGCTTTTTTGGACTGGGGTCTGGAGAAGGATCTGTTTCTTCCGTTCAGGGAACAGGTGGGAAAAGTTCAAAAGGAAGGTAGATACCTGGTTGGATTGTATGTGGACAACAGCGAAAGATTATGCGCTACCATGAATATATACAATCTTCTTGGCTCTTCTTCGCCTTATAAGGAAAACGACAGGGTCAGGGGTACGGTGTATGGCATCAGCAAAGAGCTTGGAGTCTTTGTCGCTGTGGACAACAAATATCAGGGACTGATCCCAAATAAGGAACTGTACGGAAGTTTTACCGAAGGTGAAGAAATAGAAGTAAGGATAAAAAAAGTTAGGCAGGATGGAAAGCTTGAGTTAAGCTTGAGACAGGAAGCATACAACGAAATTGAAGGGGATGCACAGAAGATACTGAACAAGCTGAAAGAAAATGGCGGCACTTTGTCCGTCAATGACAGCAGTACTCCGGAGAAGATTAAAGCGGAGTTCAACATTAGTAAAGCGGCCTTCAAAAGAGCTGTCGGAAGGCTGTTGAAAGAAGGTGCCATAAAAATCACAGATAAGGGTATTGAACTGATGTGGTAGGATTCTCCACACTTATCTGTGAATTTTACTCAACGATGTATCTGTATGAAAGCCCAACAGAACCTGCGAACGAATTGGAAGGGGAGATTGAAAGCTAACTCTTCCGGCGTTCATCCAGGGTAATATATTCATAATGAGGTGAAATGGCTTTATAAGCCGGACGGATGATCTTGCCGGCGTTTACGATTTCCTCCATGCGATGTGCAGACCAGCCGGCGATACGTGCGATGGCAAATAAAGGTGTGTATAACTGCAGGGGCAAATCCAGCATGTTGTAAACAAATCCACTGAAGAAGTCCACATTGGCGCTGACCCCCTTATAGATACGCCGTTTTTCGCCTATGATCTCCGGCGCCAGTCTTTCAACCAGGGAATAGAGCTGGAATTCCTCAATGCGGTTCTTTTCTTTCGAGAGGCTTTCCACATATTTTTTAAACATATTGGCTCGAGGATCAGACAGTGAGTACACTGCGTGCCCCATTCCGTAAATCAAGCCTGCATGGTCGAAAGCTTGCTTGTTCAGCAGTTTCATGAGATAGTCCGCCACACTGTCTTCATTCGTCCAGTTTTTAATATTCAACTTCATGTCTTCGAACATCTGCACGACCTTAATATTGGCACCGCCGTGCTTGGGCCCTTTCAACGACCCGAGAGCCGCCGCTATTGCCGAATAGGTATCGGTACCGGAGGAAGTGACTACATGGGTGGTAAAGGAAGAGTTGTTTCCGCCCCCATGTTCCGCATGCAGTACCAGAGCCAGATCCAGTATCCTGGCTTCCAGCGGTGTATACTGGCTGTTCGGCCGCAGTAAGTGAAGAATGTTCTCCGCTGTTGACAGCTCAGGTTTCGGAGCATGAATATAAAGGCTTTTATTATCATAATAGTGACCATAGGCCTGGTAACCGTAAACGGATAATAAGGGGAACAGGGCAATCAACTGCATAGACTGTCGTAATACATTGGGAAGGGAAATGTCATCTGCGTGGTCATCATAGGAATACAGCGTCAATACGCTGCGAGCCAGTGTATTCATCATATCCTGACTGGGAGCTTTCAAAATGATATCACGTACAAAGCTGGTAGGCAGTGAACGGTAATCAGCCAGGATCTTGTTGAATTTACTCAACTCCATGGCATCCGGCTGTTGTCCGAACATCAGTAAATAAGCCACCTCTTCAAATCCAAAGCGATTCTCCCTGATAAATCCGTTGACGATTTCTTCTATGTCAATCCCCCTATAATAAAGTTTGCCTTCACAGGGGTGCTCTTCTCCGTCAACAATCATTGAAGAGACAATTTCAGAGATCTCCGTCAAGCCTGCCAGAACGCCTTTCCCACTAATATCACGCAGACCTCTTTTTACATTGTACTGGCTGTACAGCGAGGGGTCAATTGTACTGTTGCGTTCACACAGGCCGGAAAGTGCGGAAATTTCGGGGGTAATCCGGGAAAATGGGTTACTCATATTAATCCTCACGCCTTTCATTACTCTGAATATTTCACTATTATATCATCAATCGCTCCAACCTCGCTATATACAAATGGTTAAAAAGAAGTGACACCGTATAGACGGAACTTTTAGCAACGATTCTTTGCGTGTTAACGCCAAGCCCTTTGAGAACAAAGTGAGTTAATGCAAAAAAAGAACTTACCAAGAAAGTGCTGGGAAAATCTGAGCTCAAGAGAAGGAAATTATCTGTAATAAAGTTTCTTCGCATCCTCCAGGACTTGCTCGGGGGTCTTCTTTCCCGTAACAATGGAGGAAAGTCCGTGCCAGATAGAGCCGAATACCTCCTGCCCCAAAACATCTCCGACGGCTCCACTTATTGAGGCTGCATTGTTCACAAGATCAATGCAGCTCTGATCCAGCGGTGTCTTCGCTTTTATATCCAGGTTGATGCAGGGGACTCCAGCAACCTCAACAAATTTTGCAACTACTTCAGGACGGGTCATATATTTGACGAAGGTCAAACCGGCACCGTTTTTTTTGTCGTTCAATTCACCTGCAAGATACCAGCCGGTGCCCGCACCGCCGATGATGTCCGTCGGGTCGGCCCTTCCGTCCGGTACTGCCGGCAAAGGTATTACAAGGGTGTTTTCGTAATCCTTGATATATCCTCTGGACCAGGAGCCGGAAATGAACATGGCCGCCTTTTTGTCCGCGAATAATTCGGCGCAGGTTCCCTGTCTGATTGTAAGTGCATCGTCTGTAAAGGCTTGCTTTTCATAAAGGGCTTTTATCAGGCCGAGTCCCTGGGCCCAACTGGGGTCAAAGGGATTGGAATGCCCTTGTCTGCCGCCTGCAGACAGAATAAAGGTTTCAATGATATAGTGAGGCTCATCTGAAAAGGCGCATGCAATCGGAGTGATATCATGTGCACGTAATACCGGGATTGCTCTAAGAATATCGTCGTAAGTCTCTGGAATTTTGAGACCGTATTTCTCGAAAATATCCCTATTGACCCACATCCCTTCAAAAAAGCCCAGAAAGGGTAATGCGTAAAGCTTTCCGTTATACTTGCAGGTTTCCAGCGTATCCGGCTTGAAGTTGGATGCCCAGGCTGGGTCCGCTTTCAATTCCTTTTCCCAGGAGATGACCTTCCCCGAATCCACAAGCGGTTTTCCCAGAACCCCATTAAAGCCATAAGTCAAATCCGGCTCATTGCCTGAGGCAAAGTCCGTGTTTATTTTGATCTTAAAAGCGTCACCGCCTGCACCTGTGGCTTCATCAATCACTTTGATATCTGCGTGCTCTGCTGCAAAATCCTTTAGAACCTGCTGCCAGACGCTTTTATAGGAATCTTCCCCTGTAAAGGTGGTCGCTACCCGGATCGTCCGGAGGACATTACCGCCGGATGCAGCAGCTACGCCCACTGCGGGCTGAACGTTTTTTCCGCTGACTCCGGAGCAACCTGATAGACATGTAGACAGCAGAGAAAGAAATATAATACCCGTTAATAGCGAGGGTGACTTCTTCATTATAAAAAGCCTCCTAATATAAAAAAGAAAAAAGATCTGGTGGATTTATCCCCTTGTCAAACAGGAATGCAGTTTTTAGTTTGCCCGTCTATTTCATTATAAGGCATATGGCTCGAAAAACAAATAGGTTCAGCCAGATATTAAGAAAGGATATAGGATTGATGGTGATATTATGTTAATATATTTGATAGGTTGCATTACATTATTTTTAATGAGATTTTTTCATGAAAGGGATTGAAATGAAAGTTTCCCTGCTGAGCTTTTATCGGAAAATCTCCCTGAAAACAAAGCTGATGATGATTGCGATCATATTTATCGTGTACCCTATTGTCATTATCGGCTATTTCGGCTACAGAAACTATGCGGATACGATGACAAACAAGGCAATCAGCGATATGCGCAGTTCAGCGGATGAACTGACCAGCCTGATCTCGGAGCGTATGACGAAACTAAGCCTTTTTTCAGTTCAGATCTTATATGACAATACCATTTATGAAGCCAACAGAAGACTGACAGACGGGAGCTTCGACTATGAGGCGGTAAACGATTTTAACGCATACCTGCAATCCAACCTTTATTTAAAAAGTGAAATAGAGGAGATCCTTGTAAGGTTTACCAGGGACAACAAGGTGTTTCAGGTGAACAAGAACATGGGCTTCAATACGGAAAGCTATGTTTATATGGACGAACTTCACAAACAGGCGCTCCTGCATCACGGCAAGCCGGTCTGGTTTGTTTCCTACAAGGATGGGAAGACAGAGGGCCTGTATATAACAAAAATCATTTATGATATCAATGATATTAAAAAAGAAATAGGGCTTCTTGTATTCAAGGTCAATGAACAGTACCTGACGGAAGTCCTCAACAATTATATGACCAATACAAAGCAAAATGTAAGTCTGTATGGAAACGACGGCAGGGAAGTATTTTCATATGAGCCGCTGGAAATCGGCAACGGCAGGCAAATCATCGAGTTTGCCGGCTCTGGTACCGGTGCGAGAGAGGTCAGGGTAGGTGACGATACCGTTTATCTGCTCAACAGGATCATCCAGCCGGAAAACTGGAAGCTGGTTATGGGCATTTCTTCGAATATATTGCTGAAAGATGTCCGTGACATAGCCCGTTTGATTCTAATCCTTTGTGCGGCTACATTGCCAATATGCCTGTTACTGGTCAACTTTCTTTATTCAGACATTATAAAGCCTGTAAACTTGTTGATGAAGAGGATGCATCAGATTGAAAAGGGAGACATCGGTATTACGATCGAAAATAAGCGCGCCGATGAATTCGGGTACATGAATATGACCTTCAACCGGATGTCTCTCGAAATAAAGAACCTGATCAATACGGTCTACAAAAAGCAGATCGCGACGAAGGATGCCGAGATCAAAGCCCTGCTGGCCCAAATCAATCCGCACTTTCTGTACAATACTCTGGATTCGATCAATTGGAAGGCAAAGATTAACGGAGTGGAGGAAATCAGCGACATGGTGTCCGCACTTTCCTCCATTATTGAAGCCAATTTGAATCGAAACAATGAAAATTTCATCCCCTTTGACAGAGAAATCGAGTATATCAACAACTACTACCTGCTGCTTCAAAAACGTTATGGCAAAAAAATCAATATGGTGATGGAAGTGAAACCGGAGACGCTGGAATGCATCATTCCAAAACTGATTGTTCAGCCGATTGTTGAAAATGCAGTATACCACGGGCTTGAAATGAAGGTGGGGAACGGTACCATCTGCCTGAAGGCGATAAGGGATGAAAGCTGTATGTATATTGATATCATCGATGACGGGATCGGTATTGATGAGAATACATTGTATAAACTCAACAACAGTCTTGAGGAAGTACTGGAAGAAGCTGCAGCCGGTTCGGAGACGGGGGAGAGTGCGCTGATCAGCTCGAGCATCGGCATCCTTAATGTTCACAAGCGTATCAGACTGCTTTACGGAGATAAATACGGACTCCATATATCGAGCAGGATAGCGGAGGGTACACATGTAAGAATCTGTTTGCCGGCTATTGTAAAGCTTGCCGGTGAGATTGGATCAAAAGGGGCGGATTTGAATGGTTAAAGTGATGATCATCGATGATGAGGAAATTATCAGGGAAGGCCTGAAAAAGACAATCGACTGGGAGAGCATGGGCTGCTGCATTGCAGGTGAAGCAGAGGATGGGGAATCCGGTTTGAAGGCTGCACTGTCCATTAAGCCGGACTTGATCTTCACAGACATCCGTATGCCCGGACTTGACGGACTTCAGATGATTGCGCGGCTCAGGGAGATGAAGGTAGCTTGCAAGGTTATCATTCTGACAGGGTTCAGGGACTTTGAATATGCACAGGAGGCTGTAAAACAGGGCGCTTACAGGTTCCTGCTGAAGCCGGTCAGGACGGAAGACCTGAAGCTTGCCATCAGCGAAGCAGTGAAGGAAATAAAATCTTCCAGGTCCAAGGATGAGATTTACTGCAATCTGGAGAAAAGGGTCAAGGAATACTATGGCCTCGAGCAAACGAATACAGAATCCTCTATCGGAAGTGAAAAGAGCGAGGATGCTTCCGGTAATCCCAAATACCTGGTAGGGAAGGCTCTGACATATATTAAGGCTAATTATTCCAGCAATCTGAATTTGAAAACCGTATCGGATGAGGTCTACGTCAGCACATGGTATCTGAGCAAGCTGCTGAAAAAAGAGACCGGTGACAATTTCATCAACATCCTGAACCAGATCCGGGTCGAAAACGCCAAAAAGCTTTTGAAGGACCCCAAATACAAAATCTATGAAATTGCAAGTGCTGTAGGATTTACAGATGTGCCCTATTTTACGAAAACATTTAAAAAAGTAACCGGCCTCACGCCGATGGATTACAAGAACACGAATGTGTGAGCCCTAAATGCATCCGCATGGAACATAGATTGCATACTTGTTTTAATAGTTGCATTTTCAATGATAGTTTAAGTATGCACAGCAGTCTTGCAGAGCTTCAAAGAAAGGAAAGTTCTTGTTTTATATTTAAAAGCATTGATTTCAACTCTTTATGCAGTTTAAAGGGGGTTTGCCACTTTCCACCGCCGGAAAGTGGCAAAAGGGCGCCACTCGGCGGCGTGGGGCCTGTCAGGGCACTATGAAAAATTATTACAATGTACCAACAATTCAAAGGTGGCCTTAAGCGGCAAAAAGCACACCGCTTAAGGCTATCCTTGAATCGGGTACATTTGTAATAATTTTTCAAACACTTAAAAGCGACTTTGAAGCGGTCCGGGCGCAGAAGCCTGTGTGCCAGTGTGCCTGTCCCCTCCATTTGATTATGATTGGCCAAAAGTTGAAAAAAATGAACAGTTATGTTTAATCCAATTTATCAACTGTCCATTTTACAGGGTATCCTTGACTTATTGGCTTACACAATATAGAATTTTATCAAATATATATAAATACATGACGTTTCTGCTTGAGGGTCAGTAAAAGCCAGCTATGGCTTTTACGCCAAGACATGCGGCAGAAAATATGCATTTGGGGGAGGGTAAAATGTATTGGTGTCCGATATGCAAAAAACAATATATTGAAGGAATTGATGTGTGTCCTGATTGTAAC
>JAEWQC010000235.1 GCA_023399355.1 Bacillota bacterium
ACTGGATAAGTTCCGGTTTCTGTTTACCGACGCGACGTTTTTAAAGGTCGTCAGAAATACGTTTGCAATGGGTGTGATCAATCTGATCGCAACCTTTGCGGCCGCAATTGTATTTGCCATTTTATTAAACGAAATCCGAAACAGCAAGCTGAAAAAACCAATACAGACTATTTCCTATTTACCGCATTTTTTATCGTGGATCATCGTGACGGGCATTTTGCATGATGCGCTGTCCGGAACGGGGATCATCAACGAGCTGCTTGTAAAGACGCACATCCTGGACCAACCTGTTAATTTTTTTGCAAATCCGTCCTATTTTTGGTGGATTGTCGCGTTTGCGAATGTATGGAAGGAGACCGGCTGGAACGCGATCGTCTATCTGGCCGCGATCACCGCAATCGACCCTTGCCTTTATGAAGCGGCATCGATTGACGGCGCGGGCAGATGGTCAAAAATCAAATACATCACGCTTCCCGGAATCAAATCAACGATGATGATCCTGCTGTTGATTAACATCGGCAATGTACTGAATGTCGGCTTTGAAATCCAATATCTCTTAGGAAACGGACTGGTAAAGAGCGTATCGCAGACAATAGATATCTACGTGCTGAAATGGGGCATCAGCCAGAACGATTATTCGCTCGGCACCGCGGCGGGAATCTTTAAGAGCTCGGTCAGTATCCTGTTGATTCTGATAGCCAATCAAATGGCGAAAAAAGCCGGCGAAGAGCGGCTGTTCTAGACAATATGAAGTGACCTCACATTTGTAAGTTCGTGGATTTACCTGTAAAATATTAATTGGAAGATTAATAACAGGGATTACCGCATACAAAAGGAGGCCACATATGAATAGTATAGTTTACGTTGGGATGGATGTCCATAAGGAAAGTTACACAGTTTGTTGTTACAGCTTCGATAAGGATCAGATTGAATATACGCAAAAGCTTTCATCAGATTACAAGATGATTCTTAAATATTTAGAGCAAGTAAGAAAGCAGTTTGCAGAGGACACAGAGTTTCTCTGTGGATATGAAGCAGGCTGTCTAGGATATTCACTTTATCATCAGCTTACAGATCATGGTGTAAAGTGCATCATTTTAGCACCAACCACGATGGCAATTATGAATGGCAATCGAGTAAAAACAGATAAAAGAGACGCTGCTAACGTTGCAAGATGTCTTGCATTCCATACCTATAGTGAAGTGCATGTTCCAACAGAAGAGGATAATTCGATAAAAGAGTATATCCGAATGAGAGATGATCAAAAAGTAGCCCTAAAGAAAGTAAAACAGCAGATACTTGCACTGGTATTGCGTCAGGGTAAAAGATTTGAAGGTGGAAAAACTTATTGGACAATTGCCCATATGAAATGGCTTAAGTCATTGAATATGGGTGGAATTACTCAAGAAGCCTTAGAAGAATATCTTATCACATATGAATATCTCACAGAGAAAATAGAACGTATTGATAAGAGGATAGAGGAGCTGGCTTCTGGAGAAAAATATCAGGAAAAAGTGAAGAAACTGGGTTGCCTTATCGGTGTAAAAACGCATACAGCATTATCCATGGTAGTTGAAGTTGGTAATTTTGAACGTTTTGCGAAGCCAGAAAAGTTCGCTGCATTTCTTGGCTTGGTACCGGGTGAAGATTCTAGTGGAGACAGTCAGAATCGATATGGAATTACGAAAGCAGGAAACAGTCATCTTCGTAGATTGCTGGTAGAGTCAGCTCAAGCCTATACAAGAGGAGCAATTGGTCATAAATCAGTAGCACTAAAACAAAGACAAAACGGTAATACGCCACAGGTCATCGCATATGCAGATAAGGCAAATGAAAGACTTCGCAGGAGATTCTATAAAATGACACTAAGTAAGGGCGTTAACAGAAATGTAGCAACAACAGCGATAGCGAGGGAATTGGCTTGTTTTATGTGGGGACTAATGACAGATCATGTTGCATAAGAGGTAAGCCATTCTGCTGATGCAGTAAAGTCTGCAAGACCTTGACAGCACCAACAGAATAACAAAAGGGTAATCAAGTCAGATATAAATCAGATTTTGTCAGCTTTATATCTGATCAGTAATAAGAATGACTGGAACATATGGATAGGGCCTTAGATAACTTTTAAGGTTTGAACTATCTACGAACCTCCTATGTTGACATAGTAATAAAATACTGTGATTCACGCGACTAGACAGTAGAGTTCACGGCGGACCATTGACCTGATGGCAGGTAAACCTGATCCACGTATAACAGAGTGGCCAAGGCCGGGAACTGTTAAGTCTGAGGCTCTATCCATATGCTTCAGGCATTGGAACAATAAGAAATAAAGAAAAAAGAGTGATTTCTTGAAACTAACACTTGACAAGAGGTCACTTCATAACAGGAGGTACATGATTTGAAAGGCTGAAGGAGCACGAGTAGGGTGATTCGTTATTCAAAAGAGAAAGAAAAATGGAGTTTATTATCAAAAAAATACTAATATTTCGAGGGGAAATACATCTATGAAAATCAAGTGGAAAATCGTATTAGCATCGGTAAGTGTTATTGTATTAATGACAATTTCAATTGTTTTGTTTACGCGTATGGAGGTAAATAATCTTGTTCTGGAGGAAAGCAAGGAAGAGCTTCAGAATTATTCAAATTGGGGCTTAGAGATGATCGACAGGTCCTATGCAGGGGAATGGTCTGTTAAGGATGGCATACTCTACAAAGGGGATGTCCAGATCAATGAGAATTATGAGGTCATTGATGAGCTTACGGAAGGAACCGAGATTTTGGCAACCCTATTTCAAAATGATACCAGAATCTCCACGAATGTTCAGGAGAATGGACAACGCATGATCGGAACCCAGGCTTCCGCAGAAGTGGTAGAGCAGGTTTTGAAGCAGGGAGGGACCTATTCCGGTACCGCGGATATTTTAGGCAGGTCGGCACAAACATGCTATGTTCCGATTAAAAATGAGGCGGGCGAAATAGTCGGAATGTGGTTTGTAGGGATCTATACGGATGTGGTTTCGAAAAAAATTGATCATACGATGCTGATGATCGGTTTATTATCAGGAGTTTTACTTATTCTGGGAAGCGTTGTGGCATATTTGC
>JAEWQC010000274.1 GCA_023399355.1 Bacillota bacterium
CGGGATGCATGGGCGAGCAGTTGACTTTAGTCAACGACCAGCCGGGATGCATGGGCGAGCAGTTGACTTTAGTCAACGACCAGCCGGGATGCATGGGCGAGCAGTTGACTTTAGTCAACGACCAGCCCCGGATCCGCATTGACTGCAACTGGAGCAGTCTGCGCACTTGCTGCGTTTTGGCAGATGATACGGTTCGATCGTAAAACGGTTATCACTGATGAGATATTCATCCTGCCCGTTAAAGACCACACAGTCATTCTCGAAAGCTACGTTTAAGGACTGAAAAAACAATTCCTGATCGACCATATCTCTTATAAATGTCGGAGAGTATGTCTTTGTAGTATTTTGACCTGCCACGGTTATTTTTGTGCCTGACACAATCAATGATTTTATCCTTCCATCTTCTGTGAAATTGATCGAATTGCTATCTCCGCTCATTCCATTTGCATTCATGTCGTAGCATTTTATAAGGCCGATAGGGGTCATAACATCAATCGGACCGGCAGGTTCAAAGGATTTAACATGCCCGTTGGGATACAGGGAGATGCCGATTCTGACGCTATGCTCTCCAATGGGTGTTTTTATGGAAACGATCTCTTTTGGCCAAAAAGTGAAACTCTTGACCGTTCCGTCTTCAGATAAACAGATTCCGATGATTTTAGCCTTAATGTCTCCGAAAGGGAAACTAAAGTGTAATTCTTCCGCAAGAGTGTATTCGTCTTCTTCGCCCCAATACCCGGAGATTTGGCCGTTGAGGGGAAATAATCTTTTGATGCTGCCACTTTCATAAAAGGTGATTAATTCGGCCGGAAGCATTCCTAACGGAGTTCTTACTTTTGTCTGCTCGTTCAGTGCAATTCTGCTGATCCTTCCATTCCGGAAAAATGAAACGGAATAGATATGCTTGCGCCTTACGGTGGCGTGCTCGTATTGAGGAGTCAGCAATCCTACTGACGTTTGAAGATCGAACTTTTCATTTACTACACAGTCTTTTAATTGGTGATCGGCATAAGTGTCGTATATGGAAATGGCATTTAATTCGCCGTATTCAGTCATATGAGTCGTATAAGAAGACATGCTGTTCACTCCTTCCAAATCCCTTGTTTATGAATTACATTCCTTACTTGTTTATGAACTACATTCTTTAATGGAAATAAGAATCTTATATTCATTTTCGCCCAACTTCCATTCGGTTGATTGAAATCCCTGCTCTTCAAATTCTTCTGCAAACCATCTGGGGACATGGTCGCATAGTACCTCCAGTACCTTAAAATCCCTGTTCTTTAAAAATGGCAGGAGTATTTTCTTGGAGGTAAGAGCTGGATCTGTATTCAGTGCAGCTTTGAGGTCTATAAAATAAGAACCTGCGACATCGGTTTTTTCCGGGTAGGAGATTGAAGGCGGACTGTTTTTTGCCAGGGTGTTTTCCTGTTCCTTTTTTTCTGAAAACAGGATCGAGTCCAGGAATTGTTCGGGTTTTCCCTCGACTTCATAAATACTGAATTTATTTGCTTCCAGAACACTATATAGTTGTCCGGCTACTTCACGGGCAACAAAAATTCTGCAATCACCGATTCTTTGAATCATATTCAGGATAGTTCTGCGCAGTTCCGAAATAGACGGGTTATTCAGCAGCGAAAATGCAAACTCTTTTGTGACCTCCCAGGAGCCGGTGCCCGGGTTTTGCGCATAAACCCGTATTTTACCTTCTTCTATCGGGGAAGAAGTAATGCCTTCTGAATTTAAAAATACTGAAATAGACTCCATATCAAGACCTCCCTGTAAAATAATTAATTTGCAATATGAAAGTTGATTCCCTATAAAAATAAAGCTGCGCGGCTTTGTTTGCATGAAACAAAGCTGCGCAGCAGCAAGGCTTTTTTTATACGGGCGAGGTATAAATTATCAACTTTTATAAAGATCATTATAATCTGTTTTGCTTTATTGTGCAATACAAAGTGTATTCTAATTCATGCAGGATGGCATGATGCAACATGCACATATTTGTACGGGAACAAAATTTGATGCGACGCTAAGAATACAGGAGGCTTGATACATAAGCGGTACAGGCTTTGTAAAAAGGCGGAATTTATTCATTAACCACAATATAATGCAGGAATGACATATTTATTTCGCAAAAAGCGTTGACATCACATTTAAGAATGCGTATAATAAGACAAAACAATACGTAATGGAAAAAACAGTTCAAATAATTTCCGTTATGAATGAGAATGACCAGAACATTTGCAAATAGAAAAAGAAATAGTGCCTGGATAGTTCTTGTAAGTCCTTGTTTGCCTTTCAAGATAGCATTTCATAGTAAATTAATTCTTTTTTACCACGATGTAAACAATAAAAAATCAGCCCGGGTTTCTCTTGAATTCCATGTCGCAATACAGGAAATCCATGTTTTATAACAGATTATTTGGAACTTCAATACTTTGAGGTGTTCCGAGGTTATGCCGAATATTATTTCCGGCTGTTAAACTGATGAATGCCTTCCTGTAAATTTCTAATACGGGAAGGTAACGGGCAAGTGTACATGAAAGGAGTTTTTTATATGAGAAAAGTTGCGTTTTATGGCAAGGGCGGAATAGGAAAGTCTACAACACAGCAGAATACTGCTGCGGCATTGGCATATTTTCATGGCCAGAAGGTTTTTATTCATGGGTGTGACCCGAAAGCGGATTGTACCCGTCTGATTCTGGGAGGCAAACCTCAGAGTACTATTATGGACACGCTAAGAGAAGAAGGCGAGGATGCAATTACGGAAGATAAAGTAGTCAAGGTGGGTTTTAACGGCGTAAGATGTGTGGAATCCGGCGGACCCGAACCAGGCGTAGGCTGCGCAGGCCGGGGAGTCATCACGGCCATCAATTTGATGGAACAATTGGGTACGTATACCCCTGATCTTGATTTTTTACACTTCGATGTTTTGGGGGATGTCGTATGCGGCGGTTTTGCAATGCCGATCCGGGATGGAAAAGCAGAAGAAGTCTATATAGTAGCATCGGGTGAGATGATGGCCATTTATGCGGCAAACAATATCTGCAGGGGCCTGGTGAAATATGCAAATCAAAGCGGAGTAAGACTTGGCGGGATCATATGCAACAGCAGAAAGGTTGACAATGAACTGGAACTGATGAAGGAATTTACTGCTGCCATAGGAACTCAGATGATTCATTTTGTGCCAAGGGACAACATCGTTCAGAAGGCCGAATTTAATAAAAAGACAGTCATAGAATATGATCCGGAGTGCAATCAGGCAAAAGAATACGGAGAGCTTGCCCGTAAGATCATTCAAAATGAAATGTTCGTCATACCAAAACCGTTAAGTATGGATCAACTGGAAGTAATGGTTGCGAGATACGGTCTCATGGATTAAGCGCGAAAAGGAGGGTTGAATATGCCGTTAGAATTATTTAAATGCGACGAAGTAATTCCGGAGCGAAAAAAACATTGTTATATAAAAGCACCCGGAGAAGAATTAACTGATTTCCTGCCCAGCTCAAACATCGAAACCATTCCTGGTTCATTGTCCGAAAGAGGCTGCAGTTATTGCGGCGCAAAGCTGGTTATCGGAGGCGTTCTGAAGGATACCATCCAAATGATCCATGGCCCTGTAGGCTGTGCATATGATACCTGGCATACAAAACGGTACACCAGTGATAATGATAATTTTCAGTTAAAATACGTCTGGTCCAGTGATCTTAAAGAGGGACATATTGTATTCGGCGGAGAGAAACAGCTGAAGAAAAGCATGAAGGAAGCTTTTGCCGAGATGCCCAATATAAAAAGGATGTATGTCTACACGACCTGCGGAACCGCTTTGATCGGAGATGACCCGAAGGCAATCGCGAAAGAGGTTGAAGAAGAACTGGGCGATGTGGATATCTTCGTAGTGGAGTGTCCGGGATTTGCCGGTGTCAGCCAGTCAAAAGGCCATCATGTACTGAATATTGCATGGATGAATGAAAAAGTAGGAACGGTAGAACCTGAAATCAAGAGCGAGTATACGATCAATTTTATCGGGGATTACAATATCCAGGGGGATACCTTTGTACTGGAGAGCTACTTTAAAAGGCTGGGTATTCAGGTGGTCGGCCACTTTACCGGCAATGCGACCTATGACCAGTGCCGTTCCATGCACAGGGCGAAACTGAGCGTTGTGAACTGCTCGAGATCGGCCGGTTATATTGCGAACGAATTGAAAAAAGCATATGGGATACCAAGGCTGGATATTGATACCTGGGGCTTTGATTATACGGCTGCAGGACTTCGGAAAATCGGTATTTTCTTTGGGCTCGAAGCTAAGGTGGAAGAATTGATTGCGGAAGAGACTGAAAAGTATCAATCCAAAATCGATTGGTACAAGGAACGGCTCAAGGGCAAGAAGATGGCGATCTGGACCGGAGGGCCGCGTTTGTGGCACTGGACCAAGTCGGTGGAAGATGATCTTGGAATGGAGGTTGTCGCCATGTCATCCAAGTTCGGACACCAGGAAGATTTTGAAAAGGTTATCTCCCGTGGCAGAGAAGGAACCATTTACATTGATGACGGAAATGAACTGGAATTTTTCGAGGTATTGGAAATTGTTAAGCCGGACGTTATATTTACAGGCCCGAGAGTGGGCGAACTGGTTAAAAAGCTCCACATACCGTATATCAACGGTCATGCATATCACAATGGGCCATATATGGGTTTCGAAGGGTTCGTCAATATGGCAAGGGATATGTACAACGCAGTCACTTCTCCGCTCATGCAGCTGGCAAAAACCGATATCAGGGCAATGTGAACTGCATCGGATTTTTAACGGAGATCTAAAAAACAATATTGAAAGGATGGTTTGATTTATGTTAATGATTAGAGCGATTATCAGGCCTGAAAAAGTTGGTGATGTACTTTCGGAGCTTCTCGAATCAGGCTTTCCGGCTGTAACAAAAATGGATGTTATGGGGCGCGGCAGACAAAGGGGAATTCAATTCGGCGATGTGTATTATGATGAAATTCCAAAAGAAATGCTTCTGCTTGTAGTAAAGGATGAAGATAAGGACGATGTCGTCGAAATTATTATGAAAAAGTCCAGGACAGGTGAAAAAGGCGCCTTCGGAGACGGCAAGATATTTATCAGCCCGGTTATTGAGGCCTATACCGTAAGCTCGGGAACCGACCAACTGTAAGGAGGAAAAGCAAATGAAGGAAGTTATGGCCATTATAAGAATGGATATGATCAATCAAACAAAAAACACATTGCTTAAAAAGGGAATCGCTGCCTTGAATTGCAGAAAGGTAATGGGCCGGGGCAAAAAGAAAGTAAATTTTTCGGTTGTTGATAATCAAGTGTCTCCGAAAGTTCTTGAGGCTGTCTCGGAAGAGCACAGACTGATACCGAAAAGATTGCTGTCCATTGTTGTAAATGATTCTGATGTAAAAATGGTGGTGGATACCATTATCAGTGTCAACAAAAAAGGCAATCCCGGAGACGGAAAAATATTTGTGATGCCTGTAAATGAGGTCATCAGGATCAGTACAGGCGAAACAGGCGGAGCGGCTGTGTAAAGTTTGTTTCATTGAAAGGGTGATGAAAATGGAAGAAAAAGCGATGGAATTATACAACTTCATCCAGGGGCGGTATTTGTGGCAATTCTATTCACGCACATGGGATCGTGAAGAAAATATCAATGAGATTTTAAAGATATTCTCCTCCATAATAACCGGTGAGCAACCTGTTGCGCCGGAATCCTCCAAAGACAAGGCTTTCTATGCGGAAGCCAAAGTGGTTGCAAATGAGACCGGAAAGCAGTTTCCATGGCTTCATGAGCTGGATAAGCCACAGATTCAGAAGATTATAAAGAAAGTAAAAGAGAAGTTAATTGATGTTACCATTACCAGATCGCAGAATGGGGAGCTCAATATTCAAAACTATTAAATGCGGTCATGAGTAACGGCTGATAAATCAGATCAGCAGATTATGAATTGGAAACGGGAGGTGGTCCAAATGTCTTGTTTGGTTAAGCAAAAGACCAGAGCAGGTATCATAAATCCGATGTACAACTGTCAGCCCTGCGGAGCGCAGTTTGCCTGCATAGGAATCAAGGATTGCATTCCTCTGGTCCACGGAGGTCAGGGATGCAGTATGTTCGTCCGGTTGCTTTTCGCACAGCATTTCAAAGAAAATTTTGATATAGCTTCATCTTCGATCCATGAGAGCGCAGCGGTTTTCGGAGGGCTGGCAAGGGCGGAGGATGCGGTGGATACCATGCTGAAACGGTATCCCGATCTGAGGGTAATTCCCATTGTTACAACCTGTTCTACTGAAATCATCGGCGACGATATTGACGGACTGGTTGGCAAGATGAGAAGGAATATAAAAAAGGAATTTCCGGGCAGGGAGGTGTTTATTGTACCTGTTCATACGCCAAGCTTCAAAGGCAGCCATGTCAGCGGCTATGATATGGCACTGTATGCTTTGGTTTCCACGCTTGCACGGAAAGGAAATCCAAACGGAAAACTGAATGTATTCACGGGATGGGTGAATCCCGGCGATGTTACTGAAATCAAGCATGTTCTGAATGAAATGGGCGTGGAGGCAAATGTCCTTTTGGATACGGAAAGCTTTGACTCGCCAACGATGCCCGACAAGGATGCATTTTCCTATGGCAGTACGACAGCTGAAGATTTCATCGACTCGGCCAATGCGATCGGTTCGCTTGCGCTGAGCAGATATGAGGGAGCAGGCGCAGCAGAATTCCTTCAGAGTGAATTTGAAGTTCCTGCAATCATCGGACCGACACCCATAGGTATTTCAAATACCGACATGTTTATCAAAAATATCACGAAGCTTACAGGAAAGAGCGCCCCGGAATCCCTGGCTGTCGAACGCGGGAAAGCGATTGATGCCCTGGCGGATCTGGCCCATATGTTCTTTGCCGATAAAAAGGTAGCGATTTATGGAAATCCGGATCTTGTCATTGCTTTAGCAGAGTTCTGCCTTGAAGTGGAATTAAAGCCCGTACTGCTCTTGCTGGGCGATGATAACAAAGCCTATCAGAAGGATCCAAGGATAAAGCAATTGGAGCAAAAGGTTGATTTCGACATGGAAATTGTGTGCAATTCAGATCTTTGGGAGCTGGAAAAGAGGATCAAAAACAAGGAAATTGAAGTTGACCTTATTATGGGCCATTCAAAGGGAAGATATGTTGCCATCGATAATAACATACCGATGGTCAGAGTGGGCTTTCCCACTTTCGACAGGGCCGGTTTATACAGACATCCGGTTGTAGGCTACAATGGCGCTTTGTATTTGGGCGAAACCATTGCAAACACCTTGTTTGCAGATATGGAGCATAAGAAGGACAGGGAATGGATTTTAAATACGTGGTGATGTCATGAAAGGCATGAAGGGCGGGGGTGATATCCATGGCTGATCAGATTGATCAAAATATAGTCTTTTACGGGCGATTAAGCGAATTGTACAAATTAGCAAAAGAAGGAAAAATTAAAACGGGTTTACAAGGAAGTCACACCCGCCCCTGCAAATTTTGGACCGCAACAAAAATATTGAGCGGCATTAAGAATTCCGTCATAATCACACACGGTCCAAGCGGATGCGCATATGGGGTCAAGAAGGCTTACAAGCTTACCAACAGCAGGAACAGCGGTTCTCCTTATGAACCTGTGGTGAGTACCAATATGGATGAGGAAAAGGTCATCCATGGCGGAGAAAAGGAATTAGCGGGCGCTATTCGTGAGGTAGCCGAAAAATACAAACCGGATGTAATTTTTGTGGCAGCCAGCTGTGCTACAGGGATTATTGGCGACAACATCGATGCGGTTGCGGATAAATTAAGACCGGAGATTAGCCCGGAAATAATGACGATCCACTGCGAAGGCTTCGCAGGCGAATTCAGAAGCGGTTTTGATCTGGTGTTCAAACAGATGACAAAATTGATGGATCCGCCGACCCGGGAGATGAAAAATCAATTATCGGATGCTGTAAATATCGTCGGCGGGAAAATGGGGCCTGAAAGAACAGAAGTGGATACGGATGTAAAGGAACTGGTCAGGTTGGTGAATGGGATGGGCGCACGTGTGAATTCGGTGATTGCGGGCAATTGTTCACTGGAGGAACTGAAACGTGCGCCAAGTGCAGCTGTAAATTGCACCCTGTGTCTTGACATCGGGTATGCAATAGGAAATGAAATGCTTAAGGAATTTGGCACTCCGCTGAACTCTACAATTCTTCCCTATGGGATAAGTGCAACCGAAAAGTGGCTCCTGGGAGCCTCGAAACACCTTGGGCTGGAAAAAGAGGCGGCGGCTTTTATGGAGAAGGAATATTCTGCGATAAAAGATGAATTTGAAGAGGCTAAAAAGCACTTGAACGGTAAAATGGCAATCATTGAAGGGCATGATGCGATAAAATGCCTGTCCATAGCACATATGCTTGAACGTGATTTTGGAATGCGGGCGGTGATTTACAACTTCCATCCGTGGAGTACAGGCGCCAGGGAGACCAGCATCGATTACCTTCTGGAAACCGGACTGGATCCTGAAATCCTGATTACCAAAGGAACGCTGGCCTTTGGTAAATACGAATCCATGAAGCAGACCGAAGACGAACTCTTAAATTTCATCGGGGGATTCGATTCGAATTCTGTCGTTTATTTTGGATCTTCCCTAAGCTTTCCGCATATTCCGGTTGTCGATCTGAATGCAATTATGAACAGGCCGAGGTTTGGCTACCGTGGAGCTTTAAAAGTGGCGCAGTGCATTAACACGGCATTGCAATACTCCTTCAGGCAGCGCAGTTGGCTGTTTAAGAAAATCGTATTTCCCGAGAAATCCGGGCTGGCATCTTCAGGCTCCCTAACCAGTAAATTGGGGAACGATCTTCCTGACTGTACGGTATATGCGGAAAGGAGGAAGGGCCAATGTATGATGAATTAAAGTTTGA
This sequence comes from Bacillota bacterium, assembly GCA_023399355.1. Taxonomy (GTDB): domain Bacteria; phylum Bacillota; class Clostridia; order Acetivibrionales; family DTU013; genus UBA1305. The sequence continues at coordinate 8,957 of JAEWQC010000274.1, forward strand.
ACATTGCAATCACAGCAGGGACCCGGTCCTGGGGTGTGCCCTGGAAGGGGTGGCCAGTGTTGCTGCGGGGATCAATGATGTAAGCATTGTTATTCATTCTCCTCAAGGCTGTGCAGCTACTGTTGCCAATGCTTTCGACACCCACGAGATTGACTTTACCAAACGCAAGGTTGGCTGTACCAGGCTTTTTGAGACGGATATCATCATGGGAGCCGGCGAAAAGCTGGAGAACCTGATCCGGGAGGCTGATAAATCTTTCAACAGAAGTGTGATGTTTGTCGTTGGAACGTGCGCGGCAGATATCATTGGAGAAGATATAGAAGGTCTGTGCAGGAACCTTCAGCCTGAAGTGAATGCCAGGCTGATACCTGTCCTTGCAGGCGGGTTTAGAGGAACCAGCTATGATGGTATTAATCTGGGATTAAAAGCATTAGCTCCTTTTATACAAAAAGGCCATGGCAGTGATACCTGCAGCATGAATATCATAGCCCCCCATGCAAGCATCAATCCAACCTGGATGGCTGACATGAAGTGGGTAGGCGATGTAATGGGGTCTCTTGGCATTAAGGTACAGACTGTTTTACCTCATAACTCATCGATAGAGGAATTGAAGTTCTTTGGAGAAGCAAGTGCAAATATCCTTTTAAGTCATGATGCCGGAGCTGCCTTCGCAAAGAAAATCCAGGAAGAGAAATCCATCCCCTTAATTCTTGGGGATATTCCTCTTCCAATAGGGCTAAGGAATACAGCACGCTGGATACGGTCGATCGGAGCCTATTTTGACAAAGAAGCAGACGCGGAAGAAATCATACGGGCCGGAGAAGAAAAAGTGGCGGATGTACTTCGCCGCAGGGCGCTGATGATTATCCCGCGGTATCGCAATCTGCGGGTGGCGGTATCAGCGGATGCCACATTTGGAATAGGTCTTTTGAGGATGCTGTTTGAAGAATTGGAAATGATTCCTGAGCTTGTGCTGATCCGTTCTGATAATTACGAAGCAAGAAAGATATTGGAGCGGGAGGCGCAAAGCCTGGGAATCTCCCCGACAGTCGCCTTCGGAACGGACGGGTATCAGATTAAAAAGGCGCTGGAGGATAGCGGAGTGGATGCAGTGATAGGGTCCTCCTGGGAGAAATATATGGCCGAAGAATTAGGGTTGAAAATCGCATTTGACCTGTTTGCTCCGACAAACAGGGATGTTTATCTTGATAAGGCTTATATGGGGTATGACGGGATGCTGAACATGCTTGAGATCATGGGCAACGATTGGGAAAGAGCATTCCGGTCGAAGGAAATTGAATGGGAATAGCAGAACTGGTGCAATATCGGACTGCCCGGTATACTAGCCGCACCGGGCATATCAATAATGAGGCAAAAGATGTCCCCCGCCGCTTGGCTCTTTTGTCTTTTGCAAAAAGCCTGGGTGGCGTGTACCGATTTGGTTTTCAAGCGGTGGGCAAATCTCCCGCCCGTGTAGCATAAACAAGCAGCAAGCGCTGCTTGCGGCCAGCTTCGTTGAAATGCAGCAGCGGCAAGAAACTGTTTCCATAACCGAAACTGTTTCTTTGAACCGATGCAGGATAAATAACTTGTGAGGGAGGGTCGGCCATGCAATGTGATTGCAGCAAATATCAAGAAGAACACAATTTATCGGATCAACTGCGGGAAATGACTTCAAAACATCCGTGCTATACCTTTGACGCACAGCATAGATATGCCAGAATGCATTTGCCGGTAGCGCCTGCCTGCAATATCAGCTGTAACTACTGTAACCGGAGATTCGACTGTGTCAATGAAAGCCGGCCCGGGGTCACGAGCGAAATACTGACACCTGAAATGGCAAGAGATAAATTTCTGAGGGTAAAAGCCGAAATACCCAATTTAAGCGTTGTGGGAATTGCAGGTCCTGGAGATGCGCTGGCCAACTGGAATGAAGTGAGAAGAACCATTGAACTGATCCAAAAAGAAGCTTCCGATATAATATTCTGCCTCTCGACGAATGGTCTGATGCTGCGGGAATATGGCCCGGAAATTGTAAGTCTGGGTGTAAAACATGTTACGGTTACGGTTAATTGTTTAAATCCCTCGATTGGTGCTCAAATATATAAGCATGTAGTGTATGAAGGAACTTGCCATACGAAGGAGGCTGGCGCAGAGATTCTTCTTAAAAATCAAATGGAAGGAATCAGATATTTAGCGGACAATGGCGTACTTGTCAAAGTGAATATTGTGATGATCAAGGATGTCAATGCAAGTCATCTGTTGGAGGTTGTAAAAAAGGTAAAACGGCTTGGCGCATTTATGACCAATATTATGCCTCTGATTCCCGCGCCGGGCAGCGCGTTTGAAAATCATCCCCAGACGAGTATGAAAGACATCAATGCCATGCGGGAAATATGCGGGTCTGATATCAGTCAAATGCGACATTGCCAGCAATGCCGTGCGGATGCAATTGGCCTGTTGAAGGAAGACCAGTCGCACAAATACAGGACAAACGCACATGAAATGATAAAGGAACAAACCGTAGCAAAAGAAAAATATAAGGTAGCAGTCACCTCCAAATATAATAAGATGGTGGATTTGCATTATGGCCAGGCGGATAAATTCCATATTTATGAGATCGACGGCTCAGGGATCTCATTCCTGGAAACGAGAGAGACCGTGAAATATTGTAATGGGCCCGGGTGCGATGAAAGAGAAGCTGCAAAGGAAGCGGCTGTTAAAACGATTTCTGATTGTAACGCGGTCCTGACGATGAGGATAGGCCATGATGCGCAAAAGCATTTATCTGAAAAGGGCTTTTCTATTTTTGAATCTTGTGTAAGTGTGGAAGAGGGCCTGATCGATGTATACCGCAGACTGGGGATGAAGAAGGCGATCTAGGGGACGATGCGGCGGAATGCTTATAGGGAGGAAGGTGTTTCGGAATGTCTGACATGGAATTTATTGATAAAACGGTAGGATATATATTGAAAACAAAACAAATAAATATCAATGAATTTATAGAACTGAAACGAAAAATTTCTGCGATGTCAAAGAGCATATTCGATATCCCTGTAAATTTTCTTCAAGACATTCAGGACTTTGAAAATGCGGATTTCGGCGATGTCAGATTATGCGTTGAACCCAGAGTGGAACAAGTAAAGGCTGCATATGAATCAGGCTGCAGATGGATCAAAGTATCTTTTAAACGTTCTTCGGGAGAGGGGATTGGAGAAATACCCATTTCTTTCAGAGAAGCACTTATGGAAGCCAATGAACTTAAAATGAAAATTACGGTTGGCTGTATTAATATCTCTGAGAAATCTATAGCCAGGATTGACTTTTTTCAAAAGCTGATCAAAGAGTTTGCCATACACAGCGTTATTATTCATGATTGTGACAGCAGGCTGGATCCCCTGACCACCTTCCGGTCGCTGGAGAGGCTGAAGAAAAGAATAGCCTGCAGGTTGGAATATGGCGGAAAGAACACACTGGGACTGGCGGTTGGAAATACTTTGGGAGCGATTAAAAGCGGTATTTGCACGATTTCAACTTCCATAGGAGGCATTGGAGGTTTTCCTGCTTTTGAGGAAGTGGTGATGAGTGCATATCATTTGATGAAAATACCGGTAGAGCTGCCGCAAAATATTGCACTTCGCAGTAAGGAAGTGTTGGAGGTTGCCGGGCTGGATATTCCAAAGACGAAGCCTATCATCGGGGCGAATATTTTTGCCCATGAATCGGGAATTCATGTAGACGGCGTTATTAAAAGAAGCGAACTGTATGAACCGTTTACCCCGGAAGAAGTGGGGCTGTTCAGAAAAATCGTCATAGGGAAGCATTCGGGGAAAGCCGCTATTGAACAAAAGGCAAGAGAACTGAATTTAAATATAAAGCCTTCCTGTGTGGCGCTCCTGCTGGAAATGGTGCGGTCGCTTGCAATCAGTCAGAAAACTGCAGTGGTGGATGAGCAATTGAGGCAATTGGTGAAGGAGGTGGCTGCCTTTGAAGGTGCATGTTGTTGATACGACACTTCGGGATGGCGAGCAAACGGCAGGCCTTGTATTCTCCAAAGAAGAAAAAGTGGAAATCGCCAGAGCGCTTGACAAAGCCGGCGTATTTGCCATAGAAGCCGGGATTCCCGCAATGGGACAAGAGGAACAGGAAGCGATGAAGGCAATACTGTCCCTTGGACTGAAGGCCCAGGTGGTTGCGTGGAACCGGGCCAGTCTGCAGGATATCCTTCTGGCTGTAAACTGTGGATTTTCATTTATCCATGTTTCGGTTCCGGTATCGGACCTGCATATTCAATATAAATTGAGAAAGAGCCGGGAATGGGTTTTAAAGTGTTTCGAAGAAGCTTTGGCGTATGCCCGGAGCTTTGGGTGCAGGGTAATTGCGGGAGCTGAAGATGCTTCGCGGGCGGAGGAAGGATTCTTTTTACAGGTTGCTGAAGTAGCGGCGAAAATGGGCGCGGAACGTATTCGTTATGCGGATACGGTGGGCTGCCTTGATCCGTTCCGGACTTATGATCTTATGAAAAGGCTGCGTAAAAGATGTGCGCTTCCGATAGAAGTTCACTTGCATAATGATTTTGGATTAGCCGCAGCAAATACCGTAATGGCTGTCAGGGCCGGCATAGGATCGGCGAGCGTCACGGTCGGGGGCATTGGCGAACGTGCCGGAAATGCTTCGCTGGAAAAAATCGTGGAGGTTCTGGAAGGCCTGGAGGGCTATGATACCGGCATTCAAAAAGAAATGCTTCCGGTACTGGCCAATCTGGTTGCCGGTGCTTGTAATTTGTCGGATCGTTCGTTAAGGGGAATATCATAAATTTGACATATGGGGCGAGGCTTTGGCAGATAAAATATTCGGATATACCGGGAGTTGAGTTACATGGGTTATGAAATAGAATTGCAGAATATATCAATACCTGAATACAAAGAGATGCTAAAGAAGCAGAATCTCATGGCGGGCAGGCGAATATTAAAAGAGGATATTGACAATCGATTCGGGATGTTCTTCAAATACGGGATTAATAATGTTGCCAAGTTATATGAAAGAATCAGGGATCCTCAAAAGATGGAGGAGTTCTCTGCTGAAACGGGATTGTCTCCCGATTATCTCCTGCTTTTGAAGAAGGAAGTATCAAGCGTGATCCAAAAGCCTGTTTTAATAGCGGATTTTCCGTATATTTCGCCGGATACCTTTAAAAAGCTTGGAGAATACTGCATACAGACATCAAAAGATTTTTTTGAACTTTCCAACGGGGGAAGAGATGTAAGGGCCGTCTGCGACAAAACGGGCATTCCCGGTGAGGATGCGGCAGAATTGTGCTGCTTGTGCGAACTTATAAGAATAAACGGCGTTGGACCCGTATTCTCCAGAGTGCTGTTTGAGGCCGGCTACAAGAGTGCCGGTGAAATTGCGGCTGCGACCGCAGATGAAATATATGACAGGGCGACAGAAATAAATGCATTAAAATGTTATACAAGAGTCCTGTTGAATCAACAGGAAATTCAATTGTGTATCGATTACGCAAAACTTTTAGTTGGCGGGGGTGAGCTTTTTGAAGATCAGAAATGACTTTGTGACAAACAGCAGTTCCGTAAGTTATATCATTACGATGAATCCGGATATGGCGGAGTTTGGCAGGAAGAAATAATTTGCGGATAGATGGCATATGAATTTTCCGGCGCAAATTGCGGGGTAAAAGATGATCATAAGAAGGCATGGCAACAACTATAATTTTTACGGAGATACTGAAACCGGACTGACCATGCGGTGGGGCCGCTCACCTCAAGATAACCCGGCGTATGCCCCGTGGCCTGAGCTTGCGGATATATCGATCAGCAACCATTGCTCAAAGGAATGCGGATTTTGCTACCGGGATAGTAAAAAGAACGGTTCCTTCATGGAGGTCAAACAGTATGAATATCTTTTGTCATGTCTGCAGAATGAGCGATGGGGAAATGTATTCCAGGTTGCCCTGGGCGGGGGAGAACCGCTGGAGCATCCTGATTTTAAGGAAATCATTCAAAAGACTCGTGACAAAGGTGTTATAGCCAATTTTACCACCAACGGCGAATATCTGGATCAAAAAATGATTCGCTTTTTGGAAAACAAGATAGGCGCGCTGGCGATATCCGCGGGAGAGATTCAGGAATTGGAGACTCGGAAAATAAAGCTTCTTGCAGAGGCTGGGATAAAAACAAATCTTCATTTTATTCTGGATAAGGAATCCATAGATGAAGCCATAAAAATTCTACATGGGAAATACAACAAGCTGTTGGAAAATATTAATGGAGTTGTCTTCCTAACCTATAAACCCAGGGGCAGAGCAACTCCGGACCGGTGTCTGGCTGTGGACGAAACCTTCCGTGAGTTTACTGCGTTGATCAATGAGAATCAGTGCACTGCACGGATTGGGTTTGATGCATGCTTTGTTCCGGTACTGATGAAGGATACGGGAGTGAACGTGGACTATATTGATTCCTGTGAATGCGGATTCTTCTCCGTTTACATTGATGAGAACCTGAATGTGAAACCCTGTTCGTTCGCGGATAATGATGACTATTCATATAATTTGAGGGAATATGCCATGCAGGATATATGGGAAAAGAAATATGCGGAATATCGAAAAAGAATATCAAATCAAAAATGCCTGAATGAGTGCAAAAATAAAGAAAACTGTCATGGAAAGTGCTACTATTTCGATGCTTTGTCATTTTGCTACCGTGCATAATCGCTAAAAAGCATTCCCGGCTTTTTCTTCACCGATATCGACATCGGCAGGATCAGCAGGTCTTGCGTTTCTGCCGCGATTTTTACGGCATGGGCAGGATCAGACGGTCTTAAGTTTCAACCGTAATTTTTCCTGTGATGGCAGAATTAGCCGGCCTTACGTTTCTGCCGCGATTTTCAGGCGTCGGCAGGATCAGGCGGTCTTACATTTCTGCCGTGATCTTTCCTGCATGGGAAGGATCAGACGGCCTTACGTTTCCGCCTTGATCTTTCCGGCGTCGGTGAGGTCGTATCCTCCGATTCCATGCATCTCCATTTTAAAATCTTCTGATCGGATAATATCAATAATAGCCTTAAAAACTGGCTGATTCCTGGTTTCCTTTTTTATCACAAGATCATATTGTTCTGTCTGGAGCGGTATAAATTCGACTTCTCTTGCCTTCAAAAACGGCATTTCGAGGCCGATAGCCACGTCGGCATGTCCGCGGACGATTGCGCCTGCCAAGGCCATTGGAGAATAGGTTTCATTTTCATAGCCGTTAACCGCGGTTCCCTGCAGTCCCATCTTCTTCAGGTGTTCATCCAGAAGAATCCTTGATCCGCTTCCGGCTTCACGGTTGATCAGCGTGACCTCTTTGCGCTTTAAATCCTCCCAACCCTTAATTCTCTTGGGATTTCCCCTAAGTACATAGAAGCCTTGAATACGGCGGGCAAGATGGATGACTGTCGCGGGCGTGCCGGGCAGCATTCTTTCTACGTAGGGGGTATTATATTCATCGGTTTTTCCATCCCAGATATGTGCCGCCGCTACTTGTACCTCACCCTTATATAAGGAATATAAGGCGCTGTAACTGCTTTCATATGCCCTTAGCGCACGTACTCCGTCGGGGTGGCGGCCAAGATAGCGGCAAAGGGTATCCAGCAAAGAGTCCTGACCACAAATGACAAACCCTTTTTCTTCGGAGTTTTTGTCGATATCGCGATTCGAAAGGGCGGGTACTGCATCCGTCTGGACAGGGGGAGTACTCTGTCCGGTTTTGCCTTTTACGCTTTTGGTCTTGTTCTTGTATTCTTCAACATCTTCATAATCTACACGAACCTTGTTGCCGACCCTGTATGCATTCAGATCCTTCCTTTTTATTAATTCATATACGGTACACTTTGAAATTTTTAAAATATCAGCGACTTCCTGAGGAGTTAATGGTGTATTCGCCATAATTTCACCTTCCTGAAATACGAATTGATTTTGTTTATAATTGAATTAATGAATCCATACGATACCGAACAATAACCTATAATAACCAATAAAGATTTATTGAGAGAATTATATCATGCAATCTATTTTAATTCAACATGCAATATTGTTTATAAAAATTATAAACAAAGACTAACATACGCCGTTGTACGAAAACTTGATTAATAAAAGTGAAATTTGAGAAAATAAATATTGCAAAATACTTGACATGAAATAATCCGATGCTATAATAGTAACCATACAAAAACGAACGAAAACCAACGATTATTGATTGAAAAAATTCCAGAATGTATTATTTACTCGCATTTTGCAATAATCGTAGCAAACTGCCGCTGAAAAAGCCGGAATAACGTGCTTCAGGTTCTTGTCAATCTCTGTCTGCTTGCGAGAATTGCATGTTCAAGCAATATTTCTTAGTAATACCTCGATGTATTCACATTTTCACGGATAGAACATTTGGCATCTTGTTGAAAAATAACGGGGCGAAAGATTTCCCCCACTTCTATAAGCGGCGGGTGCCGGAGCCGATATGTTATTATTCATTCCCTGTAAAAAATCCTTTTTGACATAGGTGCCTAAGTGGGTCGCGGCTTCAACTTTTTTACAGCGGCAGTCGTTTTGCTATTCATTATCAATAAAATTGATGCATTGGAGGAGAAAGAGATGGATAAACCGATGGGATATAAAAAGAAAGAGAATGTAAAAAATCTACTCAGGATGATGACGGCTGCCATCGTTGCAGTTTCCCTGCTGCTGACCTGTGCCTGCGGAAAACAGGTCACGGAGGAAAAAGCACCGGAAACAACAGCTGCGGATATTTCAGCCGCAGCAGCGGCCCCGGCTGCGGACACGGATCCCTACGGTGCCTATGATCCTGCGATTAATGTGGAAATGGTCCACCAGACAGGGGATCAGACGGTAAAATTCAAAGATGGAGATACTTTTGAAAATAATGTTTTCACAAGGGCGTACAAGGATATGCTCGGCATTAATGTAAATTACCTTTGGGTAGCTTCGGGGGATGACGAGGCCCAGAAAACCAACATCATGATAGCATCGGACTCCCTTCCGGACATCTTCATGCTGGACAATCTTGTACAGTATGAGCAGCTTGTAAAAGCAGACAGAATTGAGGATCTGACCTCTGTGTTCGACCAATATGCAACTGATTATACTAAATCAATCTATTCCGGCGAATATTCAAGAGAAATTGACGCTGTAAAGCGCAATGGAAAAATGTATACAATCCCCTGGTTTAACGACTACAACGCAATCATTTCCATGGTCTGGATACGATCGGACTGGCTGAAGAACCTGAATCTGCCTGTTCCCAAAACGGGAGAGGAACTGCTGAAAACGGCTGAAGCCTTTACCTTGCAGGATCCGGATGGAGACGGGAAGGCGGATACCTACGGCATACCTGTGAATAATACAGGTATCGAATCCAGCTACTGGAATGTTTTTCACAGTTATCCGGATATCTGGATCAAGGATGCGACGGGAAAGCTGTCATATGGGATGTACGGCTCTGACGGACAGGCGGCTGCGACAAGAAAAGGCCTGCTGACGCTGCAGGAACTATATAAGAAGGGTGTTATCCGCAAGGATTTTGCAACGATGTCGACGGATCAACAGTCGGAAGACATTGTATCAGGGAAATGCGGAATTCTTTTCGGTACGGCAAGCAGACCGTATTTCGAACTTCAAAACAATACCAAGGCAGATGAAAAAGCGGATTGGGTGCCGATTTCCGTACCCTCCATTGACGGGGCGAAACAGACCATATCTGCAAATCCTCTGAATCAATACGGCTTCTATGTGGTAAGGAAGGGGTACGAGCATCCGGAGGCCCTGGTAAAAATGCTGAATCTGTACAATAAACTGGAAAATGATCCTAAAACCGTGACGCAGGAATATCTGGATACGTATGGGAGCTTTTTCAAAGCGGCGCCGGTGAGACTGTATGATCCGCATACCTTCTTCGACGAGTACAATGACATAACCCGGGCTTTGAACAGCGGAGATACCTCCGGCCTCAGCATTACGCTGAAACAGTACTATGACAACATCAAGTCCTATATGGACGGGGGAGATAAGAACGCAACCAACAGAGGCAACAAAACCGGGTGGGCGGACATGAAATATTATGGCCCCGGCGGCGCATCCTCCGTTGCGGTCGACTACAACAAGAACGGCCTGTATGTTTATGATGAGTATTGGGGTCCTCCAACGAAGACATTTACCAGCAGACAACCCCTGATCGACAAAAAGTGGAACCAGATCCTGATGGATATTGTAACAGGTGGCGACGTATCGGCCTTTGACAGCTTTGTAAAGGAGTATGGTCCCATGGGAGGCACTGCTATTACAAAGGAAGTAAATGAGTGGTACGACGCGCAATAGGATGCGAAACAGGATACGAAACAGGACGAGAACAGGTCGCACAACAGGACGAGAACAGGTCGCACAATAGGACGGGAATAGGTCGCACAATAGGACGAGAAACAGGTCGCGCAACAGGATACGAAACAGGATGCGAAAAGGATGCGCAATAGGACGCGAAATCAGGGCTATTGACGGATGACACATCAGCCGTTATGAAGGGAAGTGCAGCATGCATGCTCAAAAGAATCGATTCGGGAGACTTTTGAGCATGCGTGCCATGACTGAAGAGAACGGCATACCTGGCTGTCCGTTCGGGAGGGGATTTTATGGTCAAGGCAAAATTTAAGAGACAGCTGCCCCTGCATTTGATGCTTTTGCCGGCCATCGTGCTGGTGCTGGTTTACAGTTACGGTCCCATGTTCGGGCTGGTGATGGCATTTCAGAACTTCGATCCTGCAGCAGGCTTCCTGAAATCGCAGTGGGTCGGTTTTGACAATTACAAATACCTGTTCGGTGTCGGAGATCTGTATCAGGTGGTAGGGAACACTCTGTTTATTTCCATTATGAAAATTGTGTTTGAGACGCTGACGGCAATTACGATTGCACTGCTTCTTAATGAAATTGCCAGCAAGCTGTTTAAAAGAGTTGTTCAGACGGTAATCTACTTTCCACATTTTTTATCCTGGATTATTCTCGGCGGAGTCTTCAGGGAAGTGCTTTCCTATGACGGAATTGTCAACAGGGCAATGGCTTTTTTAGGGATGGACCCTGTTCTGTTTCTGGGGAACAACCGCATCTTCCCTTTCGTTCTTGTAGCCACTCATGTCTGGCAGCAGGCCGGTTTTGGAATCATTGTATATCTGGCTGCGATAGCCGGGATAAACCCGAAGCTGTATGAAGCCGCTGCCATGGATGGGGCCGGCAGATGGCGCAGGATGATTCATATCACGCTGCCGGGCATAAAAAGCATTGTCATCCTGATGGCGACACTGAGCCTGGGAAACGTTCTGGATGCGGGATTCAGCCAGATATATGCGTTATACGGTCCTGCGGTATACAAAAGCGGGGATATCATAGATACCTGGGTTTACAGGATGGGGCTGCTGGATGCGCAGTATTCGATTTCGGCAGCAGTGGATATGTTTAAATCTGTTGTCAGCTGTATTCTGGTCACATCGTCGTATTATCTGGCATATAAGTTTTCGGATTACCGTATTTTCTGAAGGAGGCGGGTAAAATGATTGAGGACAGTACTTTGGGAAGAAAGATATTCGTGATATTGAATGTAGCTTTTATGCTCCTGTTTACCATGCTTTGCCTGATTCCCCTGATAAATATCCTTGCGCTATCTTTCAGCGGCAGTTCTGCTGCCGGTTCGGGTATTGTGAAGCTGCTGCCCGTGGATTTTACACTGAAAGCTTATGAATTTGTCATGGATAACGGGCATTTCTGGAATTCCTTTCGGGTTTCATTTGAAAGAGTTGCCATAGGCTTGCCGGCGGAGCTTTTCCTGACTGTGATCACAGCTTATCCACTTTCCCGAGGGAAGAGAGAATTCGGGTTCAGAACCTTTTATGTCTGGTTTCTGTTTCTTTCCGTACTGTTCAGCGGAGGAATCATCTCTACGTATATGGTGGTGAAATACACCGGAATCATGAATTCCATGGCGGCGTTGATCCTTCCGGGTGTCGTCAATGTATTCAATATCATATTGATGATCAACTTTTTCCGAGATCTTCCCAAGGAAATGGAAGAGGCTGCTTTTATAGACGGGGCCGGGCACCTGACCCTGCTGCGCCATGTTCTCATACCTGTATCGCTTCCTTCCATTGCGACCATAACGGTGTTTATACTGGTGAAACACTGGAACTCCTGGTTTGATGGCATGATATACATGAACGGGGTTTCGAAATATCCGCTGCAGACGTATCTTCAGTCCCTGGTCATTCAAAGGGATACGAACCTGATGATGACGAAAGAGGAGGCGGAACTGCTGGCGCTGATATCGGAGAAGACGACAAAATCCGCTCAGGTCTTTCTGGCGACCCTTCCCATATTTGCAGTATATCCGTTTCTGCAGAGATACTTTATTACCGGCCTGGTATTGGGAAGCATAAAGGGATGAGATTTCGCCGGATGCCTGCGGGGAGGCGGAGGGCCTGCGTAAAGGACGGACGATGGAACGGGAGGGGGGCGGAAATCCGTGAGCAACAGTTTAAAAGAGTATTATAAAGCCTTGTGCTATTGCGGGATATATATGTCTCCGCACCGTTACGGATACAGCGGAAAGCTTGCCGGTGCTGTCTATGCCATGGGGGAGATCAGAGACGCGGTTCCGGTTATCCATGGCTCTGCGGGCTGTGGATTCCATTACAGATATGTCTGCAGACGCGACTATCTTCCGGCATACAATGTTCAATGTACAAATCTGGAAGAAAAAGATATCATTTTTGGGGGAAGCGACAAACTTCGGGCCACAATTCTTGAAACCGCACGGCGGTCGGCTCCGGCTATGATTGCGGTCATTCCTGCCGTGTCTGTCGACATGATTCACGATGAAATGGAAAATGTACTGGACAGTTTAAGAAACAAGGTCAATTGCAGGCTGATATCGGTGAAGTCGGAAAAGTTCTCCCATGTGGATAAACGGGATCGAAAAAATCTGATGGAGCAGCGGGCGAAAAACTGGAACAATTACGACTTCAAGGATGATTTTGATTTCAAGGGCTGCGGATTTGTAGAAGTGATGAAGACAATGGTGGAACAGGTTATGGAACGGCAGGATGTGGAAAAAAACTCAGTTAACATCTGCGGATTGGCGTGGGGGACGGCCGGAAGCACAATTGCCGGTGGAATGGCAAAAGAATTGAAGGAATTGGGGGTACGCGTGAATGCTTATCTTCCAAATTGCACGGTCAAAGAGATCGTGGAAGCACCCAGGGCAGAACTCAATATCATCACCAGAAGGAAAAAATGGGCGGAACGGATGGAAGACATGTTTGGTACGGCTTATTTTCACATGAATTCCTTTGATTTCTACAGAGGGCCCGAAGGGATTGAGCGCCTCTATCTGAAAATATCAGAGAGGCTGGGAATACAACGCGGTGCCTCAAAATTGCTGTCGGAGAAAAAATACAGGACGCTGGAACTGTTAAAACCGGTGAAGGAATATTTGAAAAGGTTTCGCTTTGCACTTTATACATCCTCTTATAACGATGTACCTTACAGCATTGAAATGTACGAAGAGGATTTTGGCATACCTTTGATGTATGTATGTGTGGAGATGAGGAGCGAACGCCTGAGCCTTGACAAAATATCGGAAGAAAATGCTGCAATGCTGGTGGAAAACATGCGGGAGTCCCTTGCGAAAACGGGCAGCAAGGCACAGCTGCTTGTCAATGCCTCGTCTGACATATTGGAAGAAGCCTTTGCCGGAGTGGACTATGTCCTGGGCGGAGGAGAGCTTGAGTTCAAACCCAAAGGAATCAGGGTTGTTCAGGATATTGGAAATGTCTTGCCTGTGGATTTCGAGGGATTCGGAAATGCGGTGACCAATCTGGCACAAAGGATCGAAAAAGCACCGGTTCACAGTAGTTTAATTATTGACAAATTTCAATATCAACCCGGATATTATCCGATGCTGGACAACGCGAACATGAAAGCATCTCAGAATATGTGGGAGAAAATGTGGGTGCAGAGGGGGTGTGAATCATGAGCGCTTCAGTTGGCTGTAAATTATTCGGCGCCTACAGGACAGTCATCAGCATAAAGGACGCAGCGGTTCTGATTCATTCAACGGTCGGCTGCAACTGGGGCACGAACACCTTCCACATCCCATCGCGGCAGAAAGATATCAGGCAGGCTTCGAGTGTATTGTACGAAGAGGATATTGTGTATGGCGGAAGAGCATCTCTTGAAAAGGCTCTTGGGCATATGCTCGAATTATATAGCTGCTCTGCCGTTTTTGTCCTGACGGGTTGTGTGGCTGAAATCATGGAGGATGATGTGGAAAGCATCCTCAGAAACTTTTCTTCTTCCAAACCGCTCCTGTTGGTGAAGGCTGCCGGCTTTAAAGGAAATATGGCGTCGGGAATACAGGATGCCATGAAAATACTTGTCGATCAAATGGATGAAAAGAGAAGAAAAGAAAATTCCATCAATCTCATTGGCATGTTATCTGATGATTTTAGGAGTGACGCAGATCTAAAAGCGATACGGAGGCTGCTGGGTACGAACATTGAACTAAACTCCGTCATCCCTTACGACGATTACGCCGGAATGCTCAATGCGCCTGCAGCTTCTCTCAATGTGATTTTTGAAGGCTTTGAGGCTGCCGGTATACAGATGGAAAGAAAATTCGGCATCCCCTATATTGTTGTTAATTATCCATATGGCATGGAAGGAAGCAAAGACTTTGCTGTTAAAGTAGCGGATGCATTGAAACAGGGGGAGATGGATTTCCTGCGGGAACTGGAAAAGGAAACTGTCGGCAGCCTGGAAATGGCTTACGGGTATCTGCACAAACTTTACGGAATGCCTGCCGCCGTGAGCGGAGACAGCGCAAGGGCAAAGGCGCTTAAACGCTTTTTGGAAAATGAGATGGGTATGAATGTGGAAGCCTTCCGGGATGTCTTGAACGGGGATAATGCAAGCGGCGCATGCGGTATGAATGCCAGAAATGACACAGGCCGCGTGCGCGGTATGGATGACAGGAATGACATGGATGGTTTTGAAAGAACTCTTGAAAAATCGAATGCTGTGATTGTTTTTGGTTCCTCTTTTGAAAGAGGAATAGCGGAGCATTTGAACATACCCCTGATACGGTACACATATCCGGTATTTGACTCCATCAATATTGGAAACCGCAGCTACGCTGGGTTTGAAGGAACTGTCAACCTGCTGGAGGACATGGTGAATACTTCCATGACGATGAAGTACCGGAGGAATGGAATGTATGGAGATTAAATCATTTTGTTAAAATATCAGCAACTTCATGGCGATAATATTAGCTCCATATGCCGTTCAAGGCAGATGCTGTCTGGCCGCTCGATTAATTCTGTATCCTCAAACAGCGGAATCAGCTTATCATCAAGCGCGGTATCGATAATTCCGGCTGTTTCATAGCTGCCGCCAATCCCGGTTTGTAAGTAGTGCTTGTACTCGTCCTCAACCTTTCGGCACCATACCCGCACCTTTTCTCCGCCGAATTCTTTTGCAACTATATCGAATTCCGGCGTATACAGATGCCCTTTGGAAACGAGAATAATCGTCTCAGAAAACAAATATGCGTCAAAACATTCCTGCTGCGGTTTCGTGGTTAACACCTCCTGTCAATTGTTTAATCCTCATCATCCCTATCCTCCATATAGCGAATCTCTGTCCTGGTTTTAATTGCCTCTCTTAAAGGAACATAGCCTCTGCTGTTATTAACCATATTCACGGCTTTGCCCCCGAAAGGCATCCTCACCGACAAATATTATAAGGATATGAAGAGCGGCAGTATTGAAATAGCTGAGGAAGCCGCGGATTGCAGAGATTCTGTCATTGCGGTTCTCGATTCAATCTACGACAACCGAGCTATGCAGCCTGAGAATGCAGGGAAAAACAATGTTGAGTTAAAGCTGGACAACTCTAAACTTGGCTTACCTGGAAGACTGTTTTATTGTTACTGCATATAAACAGGCAATTTTGGACGAGTTTGGAGTTAATCTTGATGTAAGCGAATTTGGGGGAAATGGAAAATGGTCGGACAGAGTATCTTCTTGCTATAGATCTCAAGGCAAGCAATGGGGCGATAGAATTGAGAAAAAAGTGAAATATACTGTGGCGAATGTAGTCCCGGCTGATGCGGACATTACACTGAACCCCACATAAACGCACTTCGATAGATGCACTTGTTACCGCTTTAGAAGAAATGATTTAATCGTCTTTGCTCCCATGAAGATAGGCGCTATCCCTCGCGGACAACTCCTATCTCTTGATTTCCGTATCGGTTTGGGGTATGGTTCAACAAGTTTCCCTATTAAACCACGCCTTTAGGCAGCTTTCTTTTGTTTTTAATTGAACCGTGGGTAAGGCTGTGACTAATCAGTATAAGTGAACTGGGTGAAAACTGAACTATTACCGGCTGGAAGCCGGTAGATCCGATCTGTGCCTGAAAGCTGCCTTAAAGTCGTCGCGACTGTTTTGGGAGCATTTTCAATTCTTCGTTATAATATAAATCTGCAGAATGGCCCCAAGAATAAGGTTACCAGAGAAAACGAAAATTTGATTACTTTTACTTGGCGCAAACGGTAAATTATCTATATATTGACATGCGGTACACGTTTGATATAATTTAATGAGAAATTGGGCATGGAAGGAATGAATAAAATGAACCCTTTTTTGAAGGGATATCTAAAGGGCGGAATTGTTGGCGGAATAGCAGAATCCGCAAAAAATAAGTCTACGGAGCAAAAAATCAGCAAAATTGTAGATCCCCAATCAATGGCTATGGAGGCCGTATCCTGCAAGGTGAATATTTCTGATTTGAAAGCTATGGTACATGTATACAACGGTTATGTTTTAAGAATCGATATGGCAAACAGTATCCTTCAATTAAGAAGCAATTTTAATAAAACTTTTGTTGAAAAATCTTACCATTTTTCGGCTGTGAGACATTGGAGCTACCAGCTTCAAAATGATACTCCCTCAGTTATGGGCCGCACCTATATGGGTGGCGGGGGAGCTCGGCAGTTTGGAACTGATGTCGGTACTTCATTGGGCAATTACATTTTGGCATCCAGAACTTTAAATGAAAATAAAGAAAACACAGGTCTGTTCTTTGAAGTGAAAGACACGCAGTACCCGATGTGGCGCATTGCGTTTGAATATAGCAAAAAAAGCACGGACTTTGTATTGCGACAATGGATGGAACTGCTGACCCAGTGCTTGAATGAGACAGACGAAGAGCACTTTAATGCTCACAAAACAATTGCCCCCGACGTGCAGAACTGCTTGCGTTATTGCTCCTCCTGCGGGTCGAAAACTTCTTTGACGGATGCCTTTTGCAGCGCTTGTGGAGCAAAATTGCATCTGTAGATGAGCAAGATCCTGTCGCAGGGAAATACCATGGTATTTTTTCGAGGTAGTCTGGAACTACAGTAACTGTCTTTTCCCGTCATTCTCTTTACCGAAAGCACAGCATCATCTTCATCCAGTAGAATATACATCTCTTTTAAAGTGAACCAGAACGGGATATGTTGGATTTTTGTGTTCCGACGCGCAGGGACAGTTCTAAATTGACTATATTCAACATCGGGCGTTTTCGAGCTCATAGTAATCCCCCAAAAAGGAAATATTTATACTATTATACATTTAAGAAAAGAACCTATGGATAATCAACTTGGGTCTTGATATGAAACCGAACAAAACCGAACGATAATATGCAATATCGAACAAAATGTTGCGGGAAGAATTACGCCATGCAATTAGCCTTAATGATGTATGCATAATTTCGAAACGCGCAGCAGTGAAATGCAGTGAAATGGCTAATGGGTAAAAACGTGAAACCAAATAATGAAATACATATTAAATAATATTGCAAAAATACTTGACATGAAATTTACAGGTGCTATAATAAAACCATACAAAAACTTACAGAACCTAACGATTTATAATCAAAGATTCTGTCAGGTACGAAATGCTAACAGTTACAGTTTAAAATCGGCTGCCACTGTAAAAAGTCAGAATAGTGTGCTCCGGTGTTCTTGTCAAACCATGTCTGCTTGCGGGAATTGCATGCTTAAGCAATATTTCCTGGAGATACCTCGATGTATTCATTTTCAGAAAATTAAATCAGGAGGAATGGACGCCCGGTTGACTTCAGTCGACGAAGAGTCCGGTTGTTTCTGCTTTTACAGTGGCAGCCAAATACAATATTTTTGTACCTTAATGATTTATTAATCACAAAATTAATGTGATCAGGAGGCGACAGTTATGCTAAAATTTCAACGAAAAGGAATGACTCTTCTTGCTTTTTTAGTACTATTTGCAATGATATCAGGATGTTCCGCTAAAACTGCTGCAACGCAGGATCAGACAAGCACAAAAACGGAAGACAGTATTCAGACCAATACAGGGACCGTTGAGGATGCGGGTTCGGTTGATGAAGCGGGTACAAATACGGATACACGCGAAATTACGGATATGGAAGGAAGAACGGTGACAATCCCGGCAAAAGTGAATAAAGTCATATCGTTAAGCAACAATACAACAGTATATGTATTCACACTGGCACCGGATAAATTGCTTGGATGGAGTTTTACCCCCAAGGAAGCGGCAAAGAAATACATTAAAGATGAATATTTCAACCTTCCAAATGTTGGATCCAGCACTCAGAAATCAGGCAGCTTTGAAAACATTCTTAAATTGAAGCCGGATTTGATCATCTGCTCGAATGAGGATGAGGTTTATAAACCGGATGAACTCCAGAAACAGTTGAATATCCCGGTTGTGATGGTAAATGTTTCTCTGGAATCGACAGATAAGGTTTATAGTTTTCTGGGGGACTGCCTTAATGAGCAGGAAAGAGGAAAGCAGCTTGCCGATTATTCCAGAAATATTCTTGATACCATGAAGGAACAAATCAACAAGGTCCCTGAAGACAAGAAGCTGAAAGTATATTATGCGGAGGGGGCGGCATGGCTCCAGACCGACATTGCAAAGAATGTCCACACCGAGGTGCTGGATTTCGCAGCAGGTATGAATGTCGCAAACATTTCGGAAGACAAGGTCGGTTCTATGGCTGAAGTGTCTATGGAACAGGTTCTGGAGTGGGACCCGGATATTATTCTGGTAGGCGCAACGGCTACAAAGGGAGACTTTTATTCAAAAGTCTACAGCGATGCCAATTGGGGAAAAATCAAAGCTGTGAAAAACCAAAAGATCTATAAAATCCCGGCTCTGCCGTTCAACTGGTTTGACCGCCCTCCGTGCCCGGCTAGAATACTTGGCGTCGAATGGCTTGCAAATCTGCTATATCCGGACTATGTCAAACTTGATTTAAGTACGGAGATAAAAAACTTCTATGAAACCTTCTATCATTATAAGCTCACAGATAGTGAAATTCAGGATTTATTAAAAGATGCTGCAGCAAAAGGGTAACAAAATATAAGTTCCGGTTCTTTTTCGGGGAATGGAGAAGTCAGCGGAGTTCCCCGGAAAAGACTATCGGAAGTTATGCGCAATCGATTTTCAAATAAGAAAACAGTTGCCGGGAGGTGGAACTGATGTATGAGACAGAGCAGCTGCAGACGGTGATGAAAAAAGATCACCGTAACCAAGTTCAGGAAAGTGGATCAGTTCTTTCTGGAATGCATGAAAGCAAAAAAAGAAGATCGATGATGATCATCCTTGCACTTTTGCCATTTGCGGCTTTTCTGGTTTCTTTCACGATCGGGCGGTATCCTGTATCTGTTCAGGAGATTATGAATATTTTCTTTTCAAAGATATTCGGGTTAAAGCCTTCATGGACGCCAACAATTGAAACAGTCATTTTCAATGTCAGAATGCCGAGAATTTTTGCAGCTTTGCTTGTCGGCGGAGCATTATCGCTATCCGGAGCAACCTATCAGGGGCTGTTTAAAAACCCGATGGTATCACCCGATATATTGGGTGCTTCGGCAGGCGCCGGTTTTGGCGCTGCATTGGCGATTCTGATGTCATTTGGCGTGATTGGCATACAGTTCTCCT
>JAEWQC010000335.1 GCA_023399355.1 Bacillota bacterium
CTCGACAGTGTAGGCTATAATTCCCTCGAATGCTGGGGTGGGGCGACATTTGATGCATGCTTGAGATTCTTAAATGAAGATCCGTGGGAAAGACTCAGAAAAATTAAGAAAATTGCGAAAAAGACTCCGCTGCAGATGCTGCTTAGGGGTCAGAACCTTTTAGGCTATAAGCATTATGCGGACGATGTAGTCGAATATTTTGTCAGAAAGTCCATTTCAAATGGGATTAATGTCATCAGGATATTTGATGCATTAAATGATGTCAGAAACATCGAAGAAGCGATAAAGGCCTGCATTAAAGAAGGAGGCCATGCACAGGGTTGTTTCAGCTATACAATGAGCCCGGTACATAGTCTTCAGCATTTTGTCAATGATGCGAAAATGTTGGTCGAAATGGGTGCGAACAGCATTTGCATCAAGGACATGGCTGGCTTGCTGCTTCCATATTCGGCTTATGAACTTGTTAAAGCTCTGAAAGAATATATTAAGGTTCCGATTCAGCTTCATACGCATTATACGAGTGGTATTGCTTCCATGACCTATATAAAGGCAATTGAAGCAGGCGTCGATATTGTGGACTGTGCAATCTCACCCATGGCCATGGGGACCTCCCAGCCGCCGACAGAGCCATTGGTAGCTACCTTGAAGGGTACCGAGTTTGATACGGGACTGGATCTTTCATTGTTAAGCGAAATTGCGGAATATTTCAGGCCAATTAAAGAAAAATATGTGGAAACCGGCCTTCTTGATGTCAAAATGATGGGCGTGGATGTGAACGCACTGATATATCAGGTACCGGGTGGCATGCTGTCCAATTTGGTATCCCAGCTAAAACAAGCCGGCAAGTCTGATAAGTATGAAGAAGTGCTGAAAGAAGTTCCAAAGGTGAGAGAAGACTTCGGTTTTCCTCCGCTGGTTACCCCGACAAGCCAGATCGTTGGGTCACAGGCTGTAATGAACGTAATTTCAGGTGAACGGTACAAAATGGTACCGAAGGAATCCAAGGCACTGGTAAAAGGAGAGTATGGAAAAACGCCAGGTCCAATCTCCGAAGAAATAAAGAAAAAAATACTTGGAGATGAGGAGCAGATTACTTGCAGACCGGCTGATCTGATCCAGCCTGAGCTTGATAATATCAGGAAGCAGATTGGAGAATATATCGAACAGGATGAGGATGTGCTCACCTATGCATTGTTCCCTCCGGTAGCTGAAAATTTCTTCAAACAGCGTCAGGCGGAGAAATATAAAATTGACAGCAAATTGGTTGATTTTAATGACAGGGTCCACCCGGTATAAGAATAAAAAGTTCAAAAACGCAGGGGACTTTCCAAACTGGCAGCAGGATGGAAGGTTCCCTTTTTGCATATATCATCCCCTTGCAATCGCTGTGTTGGTAAATATCATTCCCGGCAATTGCAGTGCATATAAACCTCTATCTTCCGGCAATCGCAGTACATATAAATGTCAAACTTCCGGCAATTACAGCAAATATAAACATCAATCTTTTGGACATTACAGTGAATATAAACATCATTTCCTAGCAATTGCTGTGCAGATACACGTAATTGACCTGGTTACTGGTGTATTTCAATATTTTAATCGGGCTACCCTGACTCAGGCGTCTGCCGCACTTCAGACAGGTAAATGCTGTTGAATTCATACTGCCATAGGATATTTCGGGCGTAATGCCTTCAAACTTCTGCCAGCTTTGCCATCCGACTTTGCAATAATTGATTCTGTTATCAAAGTCGGCATAGACCCATTTAAGAAGTTTGTGAAAGTGAAAGGGGTAATGTGTATATTTGATATACTGCCATGGAAGGCCGAGTGATTGTGTATATAATTCAAAATTTTTCTCAACAATATCTTGAATTCTGCCTGTGATTTGTGTGCAATACCAGGTGTAACCGTTATCTTCCAGCCATTTTTTCAGCCTCTCAAACATATAACCCCTGCATATTTCAATTGTTTCACCTTTTTCAGGAGCAAATTTTCTTATCGCCGATGCTGAGATTTCTACCACTTCATCCAGGTAGAGCTTCTTCTTGAAATTTTCCTTATTGTATAACTCAACAGGAACAATATCAAAGCAATATTCATTTGAGTCGGGTCTGTAAATACCGATACAGGTGCCGCCAACGAAACTGCCGCTTCCAGCATCATCTATCTGAAGCATGTGAACCTCCGAAAAAAGATTGTAATAGAATTTCATTTTACAGCTTGTAGCATTTGATAAAACAAACAGCTTGATACCTATTGGAATAATTAATATACGGATTCTCTAAAAAGATAAATACCTTTTGCATATAAATTGCAAGTACTTGATTTTTATCCTGCAAAAATGTAATATTGTATTGAGGAAGTCCATCGGTAAATCGGCGGATTCGTCCATCAGGATGTGGAGGTTCATATGGAAACAAAAAGCCATGATATGATAAAAAGAATTCAGGAAAAGCTGACCGACATGAGCAAGGGTCAAAAACTTATTGCAAACTACATCATAAGCCATTATGAAAAGGCTGCTTTCATGACTGCTGCCAGACTGGGCGAGGTAGTAGGCGTCAGTGAATCTACCGTTGTAAGGTTTGCAATAGAGTTGGGGTACGATGGATATCCAAAACTTCAGAAAGTCCTTCAGGAGCTTATCAAGAGCAAGCTTACTGCGGTTCAGAGAATAGAGGTGTCATCCAAGAGGATCAATGAAGACAATATTTTAAAGAGTGTACTGCAATCCGATATGGAAAAAATAAAGCTGACGATGGAAGACATTGATCTGACCAGTTTTAATGAAATCGTTGAGGCAATTTTAAAAGCAAATAAAATATATATTCTTGGGGTAAGAAGTTCTGCACCTCTTGCAAGTTTCCTCGGCTTTTATTTCAATTTAATTTTCGACAATGTGAGGCTGGTACACACAACAAGTGTCAGTGAAATGTTCGAACAGATCCTGAGAGCGTCAGAGGGAGATGTGGTAATAGGTATCAGCTTCCCGAGATATTCAAAGAGAACTACTAAAGCCATGCAATTCGTAAAGAGTCAGGGATCTACGGTAATTGCCATCACGGACAGTATGGAATCTCCTTTGGCAGGCTGTGCGGACCATTGCATCACAGCCAGAAGCGATATGGCATCCTTTGTCGATTCGCTGGTAGCACCGCTTAGTGTGATTAATGCGTTGATTGTGGCAATAGGTATGAGAAAAAAGGAAAGTGTCTACAATACTTTTGAGAGGCTTGAAACGATCTGGGATGAATACCAGGTATATGAAAAGTATGATAACGCTGAACAGCACAGGAAGGTGGACTATTGATCAGGAAAGTAATTGTAATAGGCGCAGGAGCAGCAGGTCTCATGGCTGCGGGTAAAGCTGCCGAACGCGGTTTGAATGTGCAGTTGCTTGAGAAGAACGACCGGATCGGTAAAAAGCTGCTGATATCCGGCAAGGGAAGATGCAATATTACCAATGACACAGATATTGAAGGGCTTATAAACAATATTCCCGGTAACGGGAATTTTTTGTATTCCTCTTTTTATACCTTTTCAAATGCGGATTTACTTGAATTATTACACGCTGAAGGCCTTGAGACAAAGGTAGAAAGGGGCGGAAGAGTATTTCCCGTTTCGGATTCCGCAAGGGATGTTGTCTTGATTTTACAAAGATTTGTGGAAAAAATGGGCGCTAAGATTCGGTTGAATTCTGTTGTTGAAAGAATAGAAGTGAAAAATGGTTCAGTGACAGGTGTAAAGCTAAAAGACGGTAGCTTTCTGGATTGCAACAGCGTAATCATTGCTACGGGAGGCGCATCCTATCCCGGAACAGGTTCTACAGGAGACGGATATGATATGGCAAAAAAACTCGGCCATTCGGTTAAAGAGTTGAAACCTTCACTTGTACCGCTGCTGGTTGCCGAAAAGTGGATTTCAGATCTGCAGGGTTTGTCGCTAAAAAACATATCCATTTCAATTATAGATAAAAAGGGCCGAAAAATTTATACGGATTTCGGGGAGATGTTATTTACTCATTTTGGCGTGTCCGGTCCGGTTATTCTGAGCAGCAGCAGGCATATCCTCCATTATGGCTACAAGGATGTAAAGCTGGTGATAGATTTGAAACCTGCACTTTCGGAAGAAACCCTGGATGCCAGGCTGCAGAGGGATTTTGAAAAGTTTTCGAGGAAACAGTTCAAGAACAGTCTTGACGACCTGCTTCCACAGAAAATGATACCCGTTATTATCATGCTTTCACAGATCCCGGAGGAAAAACCGGTAAACCAAATTACAAAAGCTGAGAGAAAAACACTTGTAAACCTGCTAAAAGCTTTTACTTTGGAGATAACGGGTTCCAGGCCTTTAAATGAGGCTATAGTCACTGCCGGCGGTATCTGCACGGATGAGATAAATCCTTCGACAATGGAATCAAAGCTCATAAAGGGATTGTATTTTGCAGGAGAGGTTATAGACATAGATGCCTATACAGGCGGATTCAACCTGACAATTGCGTTTTCGACCGGTTGTCTGGCAGGTTTGAACTGCTGATTGTATCGAAGTGCTCCGGAAAGCACATAATAAGGTTGAATTCTGGAGTATTCAGGATGCATGGGCGAGCAGTTGACGGCAGTCAACGACCAGCCCCGGATGTATGGGCGAGCAGTTGACGCAGTCAACGAGTCCCGGAGCAAATAAGATGAAAGTTGTATTACAAAATTCAGATGAAAAAATTAACAGATCGGATAAGAAGTTTTCAGACAGATTCGAAGGATTCCTGTTAAAAGCGGCAATAACTGCTGTGTTAGTATTATTAGTCGTTCAGGCAGCCTTTTTAAATCCTGTATTCAAATCGGCTGTTTCAAATGATAATAAATTGGAGGGAGACTTGCTTAAGTCTGAGGCATATTTTTTTATTCCCTGTAAAATGGAACTGAAGCTGATCAATATCGATCAATGCCCTGATCTTGTAGTTCTGGTCAATGGTGAAAAAAGCGCTGCTTTTAATACAAATACGGTAATGCTGGATCTAAAGGATGGCGATGTTGTTGAGTTGGATGCGGGTAGCCTCCTGGAAGAAGCAGTTGTACAGGTAAGGGCGGTCAGCAGCAATATATCAGGTTTTCTTGGAAAAACGATGTCTGTCACAGACGGTATCAATCCGGTCGCAGTGGTAAACCCGAAGCATTGAACACCCTGCTCATAGCACGGTGAAATCATGAACCCATAAATTAACAAAGGAAAGAATACAGGAATAGCATAATGTGACCTGAAACCATTGTAAAATCTGCGTTTTAGGTCATATTTTATTGCAAAATGGAGGAAAATAATAT
>JAEWQC010000028.1 GCA_023399355.1 Bacillota bacterium
TGGTGCCTGTCAGGGCACTATAAAAAGGGTTCGGCTGCACCAACGGTTTGGCGGGAACCATTTACGGTCGGAACAGATTCGCCATCGTGGCGACTGTTCCTAAAATGCGCGTCCTGCGCATTTTACCACAAATGGTTCCCTCCAAACCGGGTGCAGTTCGAACCCTTTTTAAACACACACTATTGTCTCTGGAGCTGCTCCAAAGTCCCTTTTTGGTCATCCTGATACTCTCACTTTAATACAACTCCCAATATAGCTCCGGTAACTCCAGATACAACACCAAAGGCACCCCAAAAGACACCCCAAAAGACACCTCAAAAAGCACCCCAAAAGGCATCTCAAAGACACCCATAAAGCGCTTTTAAGTGTTTGAAAAAGTTTCACAAATGTACCCGATTCAAGGGCAGCCTTAAGCGGTGTGCTTTTTGCCGCTTAAGGCTGCCCTTGAATCGGTTGGTACATTGTAAAACTTTTTCATAGCGCCCTGACAGGCCCCACGCCGCCGAGTGGCGCCCTTTGGCCACTTTCCGGCGGTGGAAAGTGGCGAACCTCTTTTGAACTACATAAAAAATTGAGTTCTAAGCTCTAAAAATATAAAACAAGCACTTTCCTCTCATTGAATTTCTTAAAGACCGCAGCACATACTTAAACTGCTGTACAACATTCAACCAATATGCAGAATTTAACTATTAAAAGAATGTGTATACTGTTTTCCATTAAGGGTGGCATAGAGGCGCTCCTCTGCAATATCACAGCGAATGCACAATATTAAACAAATTACCCACAAGTACTGGTATCGATGACATCCTTATAATGACTCGTGATGTTGTGATTTAAAAATCCAATGTCTTAAAATAAAGCTTCATTATTAAAGAATATGCTTAATTCATTTTGAACATGAAATTAGATATAATTTCTATTTATATCAAATACAAGATATTCTCATAACCAATGACCAGGAAAGCTGTCTAGAGCCAACAGAAAATGACTTTTCTCTTGTTTTACGACAGTGGAAAAGGGTAATATATTATTCAAGGGATTGCATATTCATTTTACCGGCAAAGGAGATAAAGACATGATTGAGATAAAGAAGAACATTTACTGGGTTGGCATCAGGGATTGGGGTTTGAGGCATTTCCACGGACATGAACTTTCCACTCATAGAGGATCAAGCTACAATTCATATATTGTTAAAGACCAGAAGACCGTACTTGTTGATACTGTCTGGGATCCATACAAGGAAGAATTCGTCGAGCGGCTTGAGAAGGAAGTTGGACTTGCTAACATCGACATGATCGTGATCAACCACATGGAACCGGATCACGGCGGAAGCCTCGGATATCTACTGGAGAAGCTTCCTTCGGATAATATTCCAGTTTACTGTACAAAAAATGGTGCTGAAATTATCAGGAAACATTTCCACAGGGAGATGAACTTCCAGATTGTCAAGACAGGCGACTCTGTGAGCATAGGAGAATATGAACTGGTCTTTGTCGACATGCAGATGCTGCATTGGCCCGATAGTATGCTCACCTATATAAAGGGTGCTGCGACGGTTTTGTCCAATGATGCGTTCGGTCAGCATCTGGCCGGGATATCCTTTTTTAATGATGAAGTGGACAACTGTGAATTATATCAGGAAGCGATCAAATATTATGCAAATATATTGACACCATTCAGTGCTCTCATAAAGAAAAAGGTGGAGCAAATCAGGGCATTGAACCTCCCAATTGAGATGATTGCACCGAGCCATGGCGTTATCTGGCGTACGGACCCGCTACAGATCGTTGATAAGTACTATGAATGGTCACAGGAGTATAATGAAGGTTATGCAGTAATTATATATGATACGATGTATGATGCGACCCGATGGATGGCAGAAGTAATCGCAGAAGGCTTGGATGCCCAGGGTGTCCGGTACAAGTTGTTCAATACGGCACTTACAGATCAGAGCGATCTCCTGACAGAGATTTTCAGGGCAAAGGCTGTCATCATTGGAAGCTGCACAGTCAATAACACTGTTCTGAGACCCACTGCAGGCCTGCTGGAGGAGATCAAGGGACATAAATTCAAGGGTAAGCTGGGAGCAGGTTATGGAAGTTATGGATGGAGCGGTGAATCGCCTAAGAGTATAAGTACTGCACTCGAAACTGCTGGGCTGAGGATTGTGCAGGAGCCATTAGGCATCAGGTACAGGCCGACTGATGAGGAATACGCAAAATGCAGGTTATTCGGTGAGGGTATCGCCAGGGCTATACTGAACGTATAAATTGGGGGATTGTCAATTTTATAAGGTAGATATGCAGGGACCGTTTAATATAATACCCTATAAGTATACAGTTTAAATAAAAATTGTCTATCAAGGGGTTATTATATGTTAAAATTGAAATAAGCTTCGAAATCATGTTACAGATAGGCGAGCCCGGTGTTTATTGGCAATACCTGCTTAAAGAAAACCTCCAGCCGGTCAAGAGTAAATGCACGTCATTTTCGAGGGCGCTCTTGACATGCCGGTTCTTTTTTTCAGAGTGTAGGCAAGGGCTTGTAAGCCAAATTCTGGCCTACAAGCCCCGAACAAAATCATCAAATAAAGTCAATTTACTGAGAAAGTTTCACGCTGTCACTATTTTCATAAAGCCAAAGTATGCTCGTAACCCCTCTGGGATAATATTTGCTTTCCGCTGCAATTCCGGAAATGATCTGGTCACTCCAGCACCAATAAGAATTCCGGGTGTCTTTGAGCCATTCATAATGTGCCTTATCTGCCAATGCTGCTTTTTCATCCCATTGGATCCCTAAAATATGTCTGGCTATAAATTGACAAAGGTATATTTTACTCAACCATGAATTGTTACTGTTTGAAGATAGTTTCCAGGCACCACTATCAAATAGGCAGCTACCTTCAACCAGTATTGTATCCAAATGCCGTTTCAACACCTTCATGTATTCTCCGAATCGCCCGGATTTGTCAAGTGCGTCCCTGCAACCTGCAAAATAGGGAAAGACAAGTCCTTCAATTGCCGGAATAATTTTTGAGTTGTTACTGCCATCAATGATTGCCGGCAAATATCCCTCTTCCGTTACATTTTCAACTATGGTTTCGGCGCATTTCCTTGCCTGCTCCATGGATTCCTCCGCTAGATCCTCAAGGCCATTCTCTTTGAATATTTTCTCCAATGTAACATAAACAGCCCAGCACTTACCGGCAAGATAGATATTATTTCTTGCCTGGCCCAAAGATACATCAACGGCATCATATGTGCTGATTTCCGCCCCTTTCATCGTCCTGCTGCTATCCAGGCCCATAATTCCGTTACGTCTTGTTTTATCCGGGTGATCTCTATGCAACATGCTAATAAAGCATTTCTTTAATAGTTGCAGGTGCTCTGAAAGCCATTTTCGATCCCTGGTTTGTTCCAGATATACAACGGCACAACACAGCCAATTTACAAGCAGCTCCTGAGACATATGTGAAAAGCAATTATCTTTTCCAAACATTTCATAAGAAGAAAAACCAGGTCTGGATAAAACATTTGCAACACCCATATCATGAGTAAAACTAATCCCGCCGGGGTATTCCTCCTCTTCATTCGGAAATTTAACCATATCCGTATAGCTATATCGTTCAATAAACATATCCAGTTCGTTTTTAACTGTCCATGGATTCATTTTAAGTTCAAAAAATAATTGGTCCACTATCAGGTCCAGTGTGTTCATCATTCTATACTCGCCTTCATTTACAACCCAAAACGGTCTGCTGTTATACTCCAAAAGCTGAGTGCTGCCATAGTAGCTTTTTATTGCATGAGTCATCATGAATTTCTGCTCATTGGTTAAACCGGATTGATCAAGCATACGATTGGACTCAATGCATGCTTGAATTAACTCCTCAAAATGCAGCAATGAATATTGAGCAACTTCCTCGATATTCTTGAAAAATTTCGTATAATAGTACGAGGTATCCATTCCGCATGTGACAATTCCCCCCCTATAAAAGCAAACTGCAAAGCGGAAGGTTTCTTTATGCCCCGGCTCGACATCCGCCATTAAAAGCCCGCACATTCCAAGCCCCGATGACAGATTTTCCTTGATTTCATAGGATAAAGTACTGCCAACAGTAATCCCTTGTCCCGTAAAAACCCTGCCGGTGCCGGATGCTATAGCGGTTATTCTTCCCTGGGCAACACCCTCGAGCTGTCCCGGGGCAGCAAATTTAAGCTGCCGCATTGCTGAATACGGATCATTCCCTTCATAGCCGAAAAACATTCTGCGCTTACATTCAGCTTTTGTATTATCGATGGTTATTTCTACAAAGACGGCTGGTACCAAAACTTTTTTCAACTCCTGCTCCTCAGAGATTTCCGGATCAGGTACAGAGCTTACAGGTGAATAAATACAGAACTTCAGATCCCCGGCTTCCCACAAATCAACTCCCAAATTGAAACTTCGTTTTATGCTGTTTTCAGGAAATTGTATTACGGTTTTCTCCTGGACATTTTTTTCACGACTTTTCTCCGATGCCACCTTCATACTTTCATCTATGACAGGATTATAAAACGGAAGAGACTCATAGTATTTGCCGTCTCTTGATTGCAAACCAATAAAAACATTTTGATCCGAAGGCTTTCCAAGTTCCAGGCCAAGCCCTCCCTTTGCACCCGGAAATCCAAGTGTAAAGCTGCTAAATGAGCCAATTGGTGAATGGTGCGCATTAAAGAAAATATTGTCCATAACGATCCTTCCCTTCTTATCAGCTTTTATCTATTTACTTTATTCTCGAATTCTTTATAGTCTGCTATCTTTGAAGTTAAGCTTTTTAGGTTAAAAGCGTCAACATATCTTTGTATCCCATTTTTGACCGCGACTTTCAAATAATTTGATGGATCGTGACATATACCTAATTTTTTTACGTTATCGGACAAGATCTTTCGAGCTGTTTGCACGTCCTCTTTATTATAGAAGTAATGTCCGTTTACGGTGGTAATAACTTTTTTTACTTCTGAATCACTATCATTATTTAAAACCAAACTCTTGTCCGATAGCCACTTAACCCACTTTCCAGATTTTATAATGAAAAAATAATTGCACTGAAATTTGATTTTGATATGCTTACATCATTATTAATAATGATGTCCCACTTCTAGTTGCGCAAGGTTAATCAAGGCTTCTGTTTCCAGTTTAGCAAACTCCGGTGCAACATTTGCCATACCAATACCCAATTCAGGGTGCATCTTCAAATACCTGGTGTCTAGATAATCTGCATTATGTGTGGTATTTCATCTTGGCCAATAGGTCTAAACGATATTGATCTTGTTTTCGGAGGTCGAGCTTTGCTAATATACAAGTCTGGGCCATCCTTAGTTACATAGAAATTATCTCCCCATACTTCTATATCTTCATACGAAGTTAGTATAATATTTTTAGGTAAATTCACTTGAAATTGTTGACCGTAAGTTATTAAATTATTAATTGGAAGTCCCTTAGTGACACCAGTCACAATGAAGTCGATGGCAAATAGTCCTGCTGGAATTGGTTATATTGGCAGGTTGAATTGATTAAATAGTTCTTTTGCCCTTTTAATTATTGGTATTCTTATATCATCAATTTCATTGCTAATTTACCATTCTTTAAAGTATATATCCGTTTCATAATTAATATCATCAACATAATTAAGACCTAGTTTTTCATAGCAATAAACACCATCAAAAGCAGTACCAAATAAATGTACTGCTTTATAATCTCGTTCAGTCAATGAGATAATTTGGTTTTCACACGAAATAGAATCATATATATCAAAGGCTTTATCAGGAAATAAAAACGGGATATCCTTAAAATATGTTGTCGAGAGAGACTTGGGTAATGAGCTGGAGTTAAGTAAATGACATGATTGATTTCTTGCCCCAATATTAATAACTCTTTTTGATTTCTCTATTTCATCACTTTTAAAAAAAGTTATATTAAAGTATTCAGTCAGGCTGATACGCAATAATCGATCCTGTAAAATGATTTATAACAGGCAACATAGCATTGTACATACAGTTTCTATACCATAGTTCATTAAAGGGTTCAATATTGGATAATTCTATGATAATAGTGAGTTAATCATTTCTCTCTATCTTTGTAAAAAACGAATTAAATAATAATTCAAGTATTGATATGATTTCCTATTAATTGGTAAATAGAACTTCACATTTGAAGAATAAGATCTATATGTTGAAACATCAATATACAGACCTAAAAAGGTTGCAATAAACTATTATGCATTTTATAGAGAATTCTGATATTAAAATATACCGTAATATATGAATTTTTCAAAGTTCAGTATACATTTAAAATTTATGTAGTATAAGTTATTATTATGTTATTATGAGCATTCTATACTATTTAGAAGAATATTGTCAACTAAATAAAACATGAAAATAGTTTCATGGATTTGTCTATGCTTACCTCCAAGGTTTAGCTATTTTATTAAACTTTAAATTTACTAGCTGATACCTAGCAGATGAAAATCAAGTTTAGCAGTAAACGAACGTATTAAGATTGGTATGTGTGGCAATAAATGTTATTAGTAAAATATAAAATATGGGCATATTTTCCTTCAAAATTACTCTTTCCTATATCTGTTAAAATATTATCTCATATTTGCTATTAGGTAAAACCTTGTTTCCAGTGATGTGGAAATTATTAGCATTAATAGGCTGTCAAAGAGGACTTATTATGAATGAAATTATGAGAAACTATATCCGCTAACACATCCCCAGAAAAGAATCTGGTATACGGGACAGCTATAATTCTTAGAAATATAATTGAAACTGAATTTACTTGCACCCAACATTTATATGACTTAATTAAATAATATAAAATATCCTGCGCTCACCTTCCATAATATCGCAATTATACGGTCGGTCTAGGAATATGACCAATTTATCTATTTTCAGATGATATCGGATCCAATGCCAACAGGACATTACCTGGGTGATTTTTTTACCCCTTTGTTAATAAAAAACTCTACTTGCCTGTATAATGCGAGGGTGATAATATTACTTTTAAGGAATACAAAAGAGGTTACCATATATGAGTTTAGTTCGCAGGACTGGAAGATTTTTAAAAGGTATGTCTCCGGCGGCGATTCGGGAGATTATCGTAATCGCGGTTATAGTATGTCTTGCTGTGACATTGAGTATTCCGCAGTATTATATAGATGTGGCAACAGCAAAACATCAGAAAGCGGAAAAAAAAGCTGAGAAAAACATGGCAACAGCAAAGCCAGAGGACAAGGGGATGGTTTCACTCAGACTTGAAACCGCTGCAAAAAAGCTTGAAGTTACTTCTGCAATGAGTTTTCTTGTCGTCAGGGATGGTAGTCTCGTTTTCGAAAAATATTATAAACATAATGGTAATAACAATCAAAGCAGGAACAATGTATATTCAGTTACAAAAAGCTTTATTTCCGCGCTTGTCGGCATTGCAGTCAGGGAGGGTTACATTGGGAGTGTGGATGATACAGTGGAGAAGTACCTGCCCGATTATTTCAAGCAATTATCGGATCCTCGCTGGAAAGATATCACATTAAAGCATCTTTTGACTATGACGCCCGGCTTTTGCGAAGACCTGGACAGGATGACAGGCAGCAAGGATTGGATTGCCTACACCTTCAGCCTTCCATTGAAATATGCTCCAGGCAAGGAGTTCCAGTATGCCAATTCGGCCAGCCACCTTCTATCAGTGATACTGACAAAGGTCACAGGAATGAGTACGAAAGATTTTGCAGATAAATACCTCTTTAAACCACTTGGTATTATAAGCCCGGAATGGAGTAAAGATCCGGAAGGAAACTACACAGGTTACGCAAATATGTACCTGCGGCCTCAGGATATGGCGAAATTCGGTTGGCTGTACTATAGTATGGGAAAGTGGGAGGGTATGCAGGTGGTGCCTGGAGAATGGGTGGCTGAGTCTACAAAGGTTCAGTTTGATTTTAACAAAGGTCTGGATACCAAGGTTGAAAACGGATACGGCTATAAATGGTGGATCAGTAATAAAACTGGTTATCACGCCTTTTCCGCCTTGGGCTATGGCGGACAAAGTATCACTGTGATACCGGATTTGGGGATTGAGGTTGTAATAACCTGCGAACCGGGTTCGCTTTCTGTGAGTGACGAGCAGAGGGAACAATTCATCAAGGATTACATAATTACTGCAATAAAGAAATAATGAGTTTCAAAAAATTATTCGATGCAGAAGAAGATATGTATTTCTTCAAAAAGGGATAAGGCAATATAAGTGAAAAAAGCTTGCTGTATTGGATTTTTTTCATTTTAAATAGTTGTATAGCAGGGGGTATATGGAATGGAACTGTTTGAGATCAGAAAACTGGCCGGCGAGCTGAAGTCAAATCTTTCAACGGTGCTGGTCGGCAGGGATGAAACGATCGGTCTGGTGCTGATATCGCTTCTGTGCGGGGGACACGTCCTGCTGGAGGATGTGCCGGGTGTCGGTAAAACCATGTTGGCAAAGTGTCTTGCGAAATCACTCGACTGCGGATTCAAGAGGGTGCAGTTTACACCTGACCTGCTTCCTTCGGATCTGACGGGAATCAATTATTTTGACCAGAAGCAGGGAGAGTTCGTATTCAGGCCAGGTCCATTATTTTCCAATATCGTTCTGGCCGATGAAATTAACAGAGCTACTCCGAGGACCCAGTCGAGCCTGCTGGAATGTATGGAGGAAGGCCAGGTAACAGTTGACGGTGAAACAAGGGTACTGCACAAGCCCTTCTTTGTCATAGCTACACAGAACCCTGTGGAGACAAGGGGAACATTCCCGTTGCCGGAGGCGCAGCTTGACAGGTTCTTCATGAGGGCCCGCATGGGCTATCCGTCGCATCAGGAAGGAATGGAAATACTTCAGCGTTTCAGGAGTTCCGATCCGGAGGCAACATTGAAGACAGTAGCAGCAGGGGCTTTGGTGACGGCTGCGCAAAACTCGTTTCCAGTCGTGAAGGTGTCGGAAGCAGTTGAAAAATATATTATTGATCTGATAGAAGCTACCAGGCACGATGAGAAGATATCTCTGGGAGTAAGTCCAAGAGGAAGTATTGCGCTCATGAAGGCGGCGCAGATGAATGCCGTTTTGGATGGCCGGGATTTTGCCATGCCTGACGATGTCAAAAAGCTTGCCGTACCGGTATTGGCTCACAGGATGATATTGAAGGGGCATGCGATAATAAGCGGTTCAGATCAGGCGGAGGCGGCAGTCAGAGATATCCTCAAGCGTGTTCCGGTTCCGACGGAAGAACATTAAGGAGATGGATTGCCTGCTTATCCTCCCATACTGTGCAGGATAAGCAGGCTGTTTAGTGAAGTTTATGCCGGTGTACAGCGGCGGAAGGGCGGCTAAGGTGGATGTCATTGCACTTGCACTGATATTTTTGGTCATATTGAGTTTACAGACAGCCCTGCTTTGTAGATTTTGCTTTTACAAGCTAAACTACAAATGCGAATTTAGTGTTCCTGAAGCACATGAGGGCGACAGCCTGTATCTTGTTGAGACCGTATATAACTGTAAGCTTCTCCCCGTACCCTGGCTAAAGGTGGATATACATTCCTCACGGTGGCTGGAATTTGCAGGGACATGTTCGGTAATCGCACAGGATGACAGGCGTGTGACCAGCAGCTTTACGCTGAAAAGCTATCAGAAGACTACAAGGAAATGGAAGTTGAAATGCCTGAAAAGGGGTGTGTTCACGACTGAAAACGTCACCCTGGTCAGTGGGGATCTTCTCAATTTCCGAATTGTTTCAATTCCTGCGGCGGTAAATGCACAGCTTATGGTATATCCGGAAATCGTTGACCTTGACGAGTTGTTCACTCCTGTAAATCTGCAGCAGAGCGACAATACGGTAAACAGGTGGATTATCGATGATCCGTTTATGGTTTCCGGGATCAGGGAATATGCTCCCGGAGATCCGATGAACCATATACATTGGCCAGTTACAGCAAGAACCGGTAGACTGATGGTCAAAAAAAATGATTTTACTTCTCAACGCAGCCTGACGGTGTTGTTGAATATGCAATCACAGCTTTATGAATATGCTGACACTATCAACAAAAAAATCGTTGAACTTGGGATAAAGGCTTCAGCTACGCTGCTTGACAGGGCATTGAAAGATGGTACACCCGTGAGGCTTGGTACGAACGGCTGCACTTCTCCCGATGCACGCAAGGAAATTTTTACAGGTGAGGCTGCAGATAAGGAGCATGTCTCAGAGCTGTTTAAAATTCTTGCCAGGCTGTTGATGAAAAATGTGAAGGATTTTGAAATGCTGCTGGATGAGGTGCTTCCTGTTCTGGAAAATACCGAGGTAGTCCTTATTACAGCGTATATGAGCAGGAGGATGTGTGAGCAGTCGGACCAGCTGGTGCTGGCAGGGAACACGGTAAGCATCCTGCTGCTGGACACTGTATTTGAAGCGGGCACCAGACCGGAGATGGCAGAACTGTATATTATGGCGGACAATAATGGTTCTGATATGCGGGAAGGAGCGCGGGTGACATGAAACGTCCGGATTATTCCGCAGCTTTAAAAATACTGGCAGCAGTAGCAGCAGCTACTGTAATCAATGCACTGGCGCTCACAATCCGCACTGCGGTTTTTGGTCCGGGCGGAGAAATGGTACCGGTCTTCTGCTTAATAATTACAATGCTTTCGGGCTATTTGGCGGGGAGACTGTTTTTAAGCAGAATCCCTTTATTTGCGATAAGAGCTTCAACATGGAAGCCGTTAAAGTTTGTGTCCTTTATGCTCCACCTAAGGGACGCCGCTTATTTAGCCTCTGTGTTTGTCGCATGGATTTTGATCTTTTTTCCGATACTTGCGGCACTCCTTGTTTTTATTCGGCTCGGAATCTTCAGGACTTTATTTGAAATTATTACTGTGATGATAGGATATGTTGCTGCATTGAGGTATTCACAGCGTAATTTTTCGCAAATCATGACCGATCGTGCTGCAATTTCAGGATTTATCATTTTGGCATTGTGCCTTGAGATGCAGAATTTCTTTAATAAGATGGCTTATTTGAAGCCATGGCTACTTGCTTTTTCCTACTTTTTCATC
Source organism: Bacillota bacterium (assembly GCA_023399355.1). Classification (GTDB taxonomy): domain Bacteria; phylum Bacillota; class Clostridia; order Acetivibrionales; family DTU013; genus UBA1305. Next base: position 11,116 of record JAEWQC010000028.1, read on the forward strand.
CTTGCTTATCTCCTGATAAAAAATCAGGAAGATATCGACAGTAACATTTTTGATAAAAAACATATAGAAAAATCCATATTGCCAAAGAACCTCAGACGTCTCAATACTTTTTGGGCGTGCGTGGTGTTTCTGGCGGTCATATTGCTTTTTAACCTGAAACCACTGGTGATATTTTTGTTGCAGTTGCTGGGGAAAGTTTTAGTATACATCATAACTGCTTACTTATGGCTGTTTAATCTTATCAAAACACCGGTAACCAGTACTAATCAGGACGGATCCACTGGCGGGATCGGTTTCTTTGGCGCAGGGGCCGAAAGGATTCATCCGTATGAGAACCTGATATTAAACGTTTTCAGGAATGCTGTCATTCTTTATATGGTATACAGGTTCCTCCTTCTATGTATAAAATGGGCACCTGTGCTGGCTTTGAAAGTTGCCGGGCTGATTAAAAAGCTGTTTAGCCTTAAAAAAGGAGAGAACGCTATAGAAACGGCGGACTACTGTGATGAAACAGAGACGGTAAGGCCAATGCACGAAATAGATCAGAGAAGGCATTTGCAGAAAAAATTGAAGAAAAGTATCAGGACACTCAACAGTATATCAGACCCTGTCAAGAAAGTCCGATATATGTACGCATTCATCATGACAATGTTGCCAATGCTTGGCATCCACGCGGAACAGAGCGATACGACAGCCGATATCCTGAAAAAAACAGCAGTGGCAATTGATGTTTCCAATGAGCTTTCGCCATTGACCGGGATATACAATCAGGTGCGGTATGGTGGGAAAATCCCAGACGATGAAGCGCTAATGAAGGCAGAAGGTCATTTTGACAAGGCTGTTGAAGTAATTGGACAAAAATAATATAATGTAATGTAATAATGTAAGGGGATACATGGAAACCAGAAACCAGAAACCAGAGACCAGAAACCAGAGACCAGAAACCAGAAACCAGAGACCAGAGACCAGAGACCAGAGACCAGAGACCAGAAGCCGGAGACCGGAAATCGGAAACTGGAAACCCGAGATTTAAGTGTTCCACTTTACTTCAAATTAGTTCTCCAGTATACGGTTATTGGCCGGAAATATCTCGTTTTTGCAATAGCAGCAGGATATTAAGGAGTATTTATGAGCAGATATGCAGGACAGAGATCTATAAAAACCGGATTGGCTCCGGGCGCCCTTGTCCATGTCGGCAGCCGCAAGTCTGAAAGGGTAAATATTTCTGTAATCGAATACGATGATGATTCAATAAGGCATATAGATGTCGACGATCCCGGGGATCTGGTGTATTTCCGTGAAAGCAGCGGTACTTCCTGGGTAAATATCGATGGTCTACACAATACTTCACTGCTTGGCTCTGTCGGAGAGGTATTCGGCCTGCATCCACTCGTTCTTGAAGATATTCTCAATACGGAGCAACGGCCGAAGATAGAGGACTATGGGGAGTACGTATATATCGCGATCAAGCAGTTATTTGTAGATGAAGCTACTGGAGACATCATTACGGATCATCAGAGTATCGTTTTAGGGAAAGGTTTTGTAATTTCTGCGGGCGAAAGCAGGACCAAAGTGTTCAAACCTGTCAGGGAGCGCCTGGAGAGCGGCGGACGGATCAGGAAGCTGGGTTCCGATTTCCTGGCATACTCGCTGTTGGATGCCATTATCGATAATTATTTCGATGTCCTTGAAATGCTTGGAGACAGGGTTGAAGAACTTGAGGAACTTCTCATCAGCCGGCCCGCTCCAGAAACGTTGAGAAAAATAAACGATCTCAAACGGGATATGCTGTTCGTCCATAAAAGCGTCTGGCCTCTCAGAGAGGTGGCCAATCTGCTTGAACGAGGCGAATCCCAGCTTGTGCAGGATGATACGCGTCTTTTTATCAGAGATTTATACGATCATGTTATTCAGGTCATTGATACTACGGAATTATACAGGGATATATTATCAGGCCTTCTGGATGTCTATCTGTCCAGTATGAGCAATAAGATGAATGAGGTTATGAAGGTGCTCACGATCATTTCGACCTTATTCATCCCTTTAACCTTTCTGGCCGGAATTTATGGAATGAACTTCAAATATCTGCCTGAACTGGAATGGCGATGGGGATACTTTACACTTTTAGGGGTCATGGCTGTCGTAGCGGTTTCCATGTTGGTCTTTTTCAGGAAGAAGAAGTGGCTGTAACCGGGGATTGCCTGACATACCATATAAAACAATTGAAATAGTTTTATGTACACGTTATAATTAAGACCATTGCAAATAGGGCCTATAAAAAACGGAACAGAAAGCCAAATTGCATTGGGATCGTTGAAATAATATTTCATCCGACCCATAGTTAAGTGAGGGGATGGTCAAATGCCGGATATGAAAAGAAATGTAAAGAAACAGGCTCTGCCGCTTCTGCCTCTCAGAGGTCTGACAGTATTTCCATACATGATATTAACCTTTGATGTGGGCAGAGAGAAGTCTATAAAAGCACTGGATGAAGCTATGCTCAACAACCAGTTGATTTTTCTCGTAGCTCAGAAAGATGCAAAGAATGATTCGCCGGAAGAAGATGATATATACACGGTCGGTACCATTTCAAGAGTGAAACAGCTTCTGAGGCTGCCCGGAGATACGATCAGAGTTCTGGTTGAGGGCATCAGCAGGGCTGAGGTCAAGGGATACCTTCAAACCGAGCCTTTTTTCGTAGCGGAGGTTGCAGAGAAAGTAATTTCGGCGGATGAAAGCAAAAGTGTCGAGTATGAAGCTCTTAAAAGAAATGTGCTGACTTCCTTTGATGAATATGCCAAGCTTAGCGGAAAGATATCACCGGATACGGTCACATCCGTAAGCACGATTGAAGATATTGGGCAGTTGTCCGATATTGTGGCATCGAATATGCTTTTAAAGGTAGAACAAAAACAGGAAATCATGAATGAATTCCATCCTTCGGCAAGAATGGAAAAACTTCTTGAACTCCTAATGAAGGAAATAGAAATACTTGAGGTGGAAAAAAACATTAATGTCCGTGTGCGCAAGCAGATTGACAAAATGCAAAGGGAATATTACCTCAGAGAACAAATCAAGGCGATACAGAATGAGCTTGGTGACAAGGAAGGTATTGCCGGGGAAGTCGATGAATACAGAGAGAAGCTTCTTAAGGCAGCTCTGCCGGAGGAAGTCGAGAAGAAGGTACTGAAAGAACTCGACCGCCTTCTGAAGATGCCTTCAGGCTCAGCAGAAGGCTCTGTGGTGAGGACTTATCTTGACTGGGTCTTTGATCTTCCGTGGAATACGAAAACGGAAGAGGTTCTTGATATTGACAGAGCCGGAGCCATTTTGGATGAAGACCACTACGGGCTGCAAAAGGTGAAGGAAAGAATTATTGAATACCTTGCAATACACAAGCTGACGAAAAGCCTTAAAGGGCCTATCCTCTGCCTGGTGGGACCTCCCGGTGTCGGCAAGACCTCCATTGCAAAATCCATTGCCAGGGCGCTGAACAGGAACTATGTCAGAATGTCGCTCGGCGGAGTACGTGATGAAGCTGAGATAAGAGGACACAGACGCACCTATGTCGGTTCGATGCCTGGAAGAATTATCACGGCTATGAAGCAGGCAGGCTCGAATAATCCGCTTCTGCTGCTGGATGAGATCGACAAGATGAGCAGTGATTTCAGAGGAGATCCGGCTTCAGCCATGCTTGAAGTGCTTGATGGAGAACAGAATTTTTCCTTCAGGGATCACTATATGGAATTGCCGTTCAATCTTTCAGATGTACTGTTCCTGACTACCGCAAACAGTCTTGATACAATTCCAAGGCCGCTGCTTGACCGTATGGAGGTTATCTCCATATCGGGATACACAGAAGAGGAAAAATTGAATATAGCACAGAAGTACCTGCTGGACAAGCAGAGAGCTGCACACGGCCTTCAGGGCAAAAACCTGAAAATGAGCGAACAAGCTTTACGCGACCTGATCAATTATTATACAAGGGAAGCAGGTGTCAGGAATCTCGAAAGAGAAATTGCCACTGTATGCAGAAAAGCTGCCAGAACGTTAGTATCAAGCGGTAAGAAGTCTGTTGCCGTGACTCCCGCGAATCTTGAAAAATTCCTTGGTACCAGAAGATTCAGGTACGACAAGGCAAATGAAAAGGACGAGGTCGGACTTGCCACAGGTCTTGCATGGACACCGGTCGGAGGCGATACGCTTGTGATTGAAGTGACGTTGATGGTCGGAAATGGTAAACTGGAACTCACAGGGCATCTTGGAGAGGTCATGAAGGAATCTGCAAGAGCAGCAATGAGTTTTATCCGTTCAAGGACGGAATTGCTTGAAATTGATAAGGATTTCTACAATAAGTTTGACATACACATTCATGTGCCTGAAGGCGCAATCCCCAAGGATGGACCTTCAGCAGGCATTACACTGGCTACAGCAATGGTTTCGGCACTTACGGGTGTTCCTGTCAGAAAGAATGTTGCCATGACCGGAGAAATTACGCTTAGAGGCAGGGTACTTCCGATAGGCGGTCTGAAGGAAAAGGTGCTGGCAGCACATAGAGCCGGTATTGATACGATTATTGTTCCAATGGAGAACAGGAAGGATATCGATGAAATACCTGATAATGTAAGAAAGCAATTAAAATTTGTCTATGCTTCTGATATGGATATCGTGCTTAAGACGGCACTGGCTCGCAAAAAGAAGCACAGTGAACTGAAGGAAGCCGTCGAAGAGAAGGAACAGGCAATTCTTACAGAAGAGAATGCAGCCCAGTCCGAACTGGAGCAGGCACATTAAACTGAATTCATGAAGGTACCCACCAATGAACTTACATTCCAATAATTGGGATTTAGTTCATGAAAGGTGGGTATTTTTTTTATTCAGCCCATTCGATTTTATTGTATCATATGGTTGCTTATGGTAAAATCAACATGTCTGTGAGTGAAGGAGGGTAAGATGCTTAAAACAAGAGTATTGCAATTCATTAATTCAAACAAGCAGCTATTACCGTCTTTGCTCATATTGACTGCAGCATTGTTCCTGCTTATATTTGCCCGTCAGCTTGAGCCGGCATTATCAATCATTATAAATATCGCGACCTTTCTGACCTGGCACAACTTGTTTGAAATAAGTATGGTCGTTGCTTATCTGGCAATATTTCTCGTTACCTATTACGCCTACGAACAGACACGCCGTCTCAGGACAATTATGATCGGGAGCATGCTTCTTGCTGCGGGAATCCTTGAAGCATTCCATATGCTCAGCTACAAGGGTATGCCCGCCTTTTTCATTGAAAATACCTCTTCAAACAGGGCAA
>JAEWQC010000050.1 GCA_023399355.1 Bacillota bacterium
ATACTGGCCGGTTACAAAAATGAAATGAATCATTTGATGGAAATGAATCCTGGTTTAAAAAGTCGTTTCAACTATTTTTTGCATTTTGATGATTATACGGAAGAGGAATTGCTTCGGATTGCGAAAAGGCAAATGGATAAAGAAGGCTACTATCTTACATCCTCCGGAGAAAAGGCATTTTTACAAGTGATCGCCAAACGTAAAGTGGATGAGAAATTCGGCAACGCCAGGGAGGTCGAGCAGGTAATAAGGGCAGCGGTGGAGCAAAAAGCTCTTAATATGGACATGGATCATATTGCTTCTCTTGAGGAAACACAGCTTAGGACGATAACGGCTGCTGAGTTTGGAGTAGATATGGAGATTTGTGCAGAAGATAGAATTGAGGAAAGCTATCAGAAGCTGAAGGCTTTGATCGGATTAAAAGGTGCCAAAGAAAATGTAGAAAACCTTTTGGCCTTTGTTAATTACCAGAATGCTGAGAGGGAGAGGGGGATGGTACTCGATATTCCTTCCTTGCATATGGCTTTTTTGGGCAATCCAGGGACCGGCAAAACAACGGTTGCAATGATTGTCAGTGAGATATTAAAGGAAATGGGGATTCTGAAAAAAGGTCATCTTGTCATAGCATCTAGACAGGATCTGGTTGCTGAATATGTTGGGCAGACGGCTAAAAAGACTGCTGATAAAGTAAAAGAAGCGTATGGAGGAATCTTGTTCATCGATGAAGCGTATTCATTGGTGTCCTCCGGTGGTAATGATTTTGGAAAAGAAGCAATCACCACACTAATTAAGGAAATGGAAGATAACCGCGATAAATTAGTTGTTATATTAGCGGGATATACGGATGAGATGGAGGAGTTATTTGATTTGAATCCTGGCTTTAAAAGCAGAATTAATAATTATATATACTTTGCAGATTACTCGGCTGAGGAATTATATGATATATTCGTAACCTACTGCAAAAAGGAGATGTATGAACTTAAAGAGGATGCTGCAGACAAGGTGAAGGAAACAATTTTACGTAGATATGAGCTTCGTGATAAGAACTTTGGTAATGCAAGGGATATACGAAATCTATTCGAGACTATGAAGCTGAAGCTTGCGAAAAGAGTACAGGCAATTCATCTGCAGGGAGACGCCAGAAGGTGTTTTACGTATGAGGATATACCGGAGTAGGAGCAGGTTCTCAATTATGTATTGATAAACTTCAACAGGAAAGCTATAATTAGAGGAAGGGTATCAATGTCGGATACTCCGGATTAAACATAGCATTATAAATCAACTTTAAACTTCCGTGGAGGCCTGGTGAACAATATGCATAAAAAATTTGTAAATGCAATGGATGAATGCCCGATCATCGCAGCGATTAAAGATATGGATGGCTTTAGCAGATGCTTGGAATCGGATAGTAATATTATCTTTGTCTTATTCGGAGATATCTGTAATATATCTCATATCGTGAAAACCATTAAGGATACCGGAAGAATTGTTATAGTACATATTGATTTAATTAACGGACTCAGCTCGAAAGAAGTATCGGTGGATTTTATTAAAAATAACACGGAGGCGGATGGTATTATATCAACAAAGGTTGGTCTGATTAAGAGGGCAAAGGAGTTGGGATTATATACGATCTTGCGCTTCTTTATCATTGATTCCATGGCCTTTGAAAATATCAGAAAGCAAAGTGAGCAGGTAAAGCCCGATTACATTGAGATTCTGCCGGGTGTTATGCCTAAGATTATTAGCAAAATCAAAGATATCAGTTCGGTTCCTATCATTGCAGGCGGACTTATCTCGGATAAAGATGATGTACTATCCGCATTGTCCGGAGGAGCGGTATCGATTTCTACGACCAACCAGGAAGTTTGGTTTATGTGAGACAATGACTAGAAAGTAAATGGTGATTTATGGGATTTTAGTAGGTACCATTACTTGAATTGTATAAAAATTGTCGATTAGGAAAAGTAGCTGTCCACAATGAATGATTTTTGTGATAAATTGATATTGATTAGAATACGAAAATCTGTTACTATATAGTTAGTAATAAAAGATTGAACAGTGCAAGCAAAGGCGCTGCTTCAATACAATAAAATATTGAATGCATGAGACTTAGAGCCAAGCAGAAAAATACCATATTTTATGGTGTTATTTGTTTGGCTTTTTTTATGCGCAAAAAGGAGATTTCGTATGTATGATGTAATCATTATCGGTGCCGGTGTAGTCGGAAGTGCTGTAGCAAATGAACTGATGCGATACGACAGAAAGGTTGCGGTTCTGGAAAAAGGTCTGGATGTCTGTGAAGGGACATCAAAAGCGAACAGTGGTATCGTTCATGCCGGCTTTGATGCCACCCCGGGCAGTCTGAAAGCCAAGCTGAACGTGGAGGGAAACAGGAATATGGAGAGGTTGTCAAAGGAGCTCGATTTTTCCTTCCAACGGAATGGTTCTCTTGTTCTATGTTTTCGTGAGGATGAGGTGTTTAAGCTACAGGAACTTTACGATAAAGGAATGAAGAACGGTGTTCCGGAGCTACAGCTCCTATCGGGAGACGAGGCCAGAGAGCTGGAACCGAATCTTTCTTCATCGGTAGTAGCGGCCCTGTATGCTCCTACGGGGGGAATTGTATGTCCCTTTGGACTTACGATTGCCTTGGCAGAAAATGCATGTGTAAATGGAGCACAGTTTTACTTTAACACAGAAGTGACTGGGATTGAAAAGTTGTTAGACGGCTATCTGCTGCATACAACGAAGGGTGATTTTGAATGTCGTATCGTTGTCAATGCAGCAGGTGTTTATGCGGACACATTGCACAATATGGTCAGTGAAAATAAAATGACCCTCATAGCAAGAAAAGGAGAATACTGCTTATATGATAAGCAAGCAGGAGGATTTGTGTCAAAAACTATCTTCCAGCTTCCGACGGAGTACGGGAAAGGAGTTCTAATTACTCCTACCGTTCACGGAAATCTTCTTCTAGGCCCTACAGCAGAGGATATCCAGAATAAAGATGGGGTGGATACAACGGGGAGAGGACTGGAAGAGGTGATAAAGAAGGCGGCCTTAAGCGTAAACA
>JAEWQC010000071.1 GCA_023399355.1 Bacillota bacterium
GTCCGAGCAGACCATAGTGCACAGGGATTTTTTCATCTTTTATACGAGCCTTGTTTCCGCCGACTCTTATCTGCGTTATGACAAAGTCCACACCTTCTATGGCCTTGATCCTGTCTTTGGTTTTTACGAGCTTTACTTTATAATCGATGTTCTTAAGGAACCGTTCGGTAAAGCCGTACATGATGCGTAGTCTTTCTGCATCCATATCCATCAGTTTGAGTTCTTTTACCTGAAAAGTATCCTTAAGTTTTCCCATCATTTCAAGTAATTCCGGCGTATATGAACTACCGGCACCGATAATAGCAATTGAAATTGATTTTTGCATAACATCACATCCCGTTGTAATAAATTAGAATCAAATGTATTTTTTGAGTCCGTTGATGCAGCGCTCTGCATTCACGAGTTCAGGCAGGATCTCGCACTCGCTTTCGACCAGAAGCCATTTGAAGCGGCACAGGGCCGGGTCAAGGATTGCTTTCCAGTTATTCAGATCATCGGAGTCCCCAAGTACAATATCAAATCCTTTATCCTTCGAATATGGCTTAAGATGTAGTATGACATCCCGTTCTCCATACTTTTTCAGCACCCGCAGGGGATCATCTCCACCTTCCAGGCAGTTGCCGCTGTCGAACTCGACCACGATATCCCTGGACAGTCCGTCGAACAACAGGTCAAAAACGCTGACCCCGTCATAGTTGAGCTTGAATTCATGTTCATGGTTGTGATACCCTGTCCTGATTCCATCTTTTTTTAAACTTTCGCTGATTTTATTAAGCCAATAGATATAACGAAGCCATACATCCCTGCATTCTTCAGCAGCCGTGTGCCCTATATTCCACTTTCCGCCAAGGCATGGAACAACTGCAATCGGACATCCGACATGATTCAGGTATTCTGCGGTCCTGTTGAATCTGTCATCCTGCAGATTTCTCCACTCGACATGCCAGCTCGTGAGTGCGAGTCCCGACGCCTCAAGCGAATTCTGTATCAGCTTTACGTCAAATTCAGGCTCGCCATAAAATTCCACAGCATTGTAGCCAAGCCTTGAAAGCTTTATAAATGTGCCTTTCATATCTTCGTTGACACTTTTGTGAACTGTAAACATTCCAAGTCCAATTTTTTTTTCATACTGTCCGCTCATCTTTATCTCCCTTACGCACCAGGCAGCACCTTTTCTCAAGAGGTTTTTTGATATAGCCCTACGATGGATCCCCCCCTCGGGATAACTTAATGGAATTTTACATACTCATTTCCGCCAGCCATTCATCAAACGATATTATCGATTTTTTAAACTGGTATCTGTTTTACAATTGCTTTTAGAGATTACTCTTCATTAAAATTGGTACCGGTACCAATTTTAATGGTATTTCTTACAATTTTAATTGCAAATAAACAAACTATCTTTGTTTATTTTTACTATAATAATAACACATTAATGTGCTATGTCAATAAAATTTCATTGATTATATTGGTACCGGTTCCATAATTATTTATTAATTATTTATATATTTGGCTAAATAATTGTCATTTCCTAATTAATATTGGTTTAAATTTAAATTTTTTACTTGTTTTACACTTTTTTGTTCTGTTTTTTCCCATATAATTGGTGTTATGCATGCTTGCATTTTAAAAATATTGCTGATATAATACATTATAAATACAATAATGCTTTGATAATTAAGCGTTGGTATGGGTTTCATTAATTATAAAGGGCTGATAAGATTATGAAAAAAGAAATCACTATTTACAAGATTGCAAAAGAAAGCGGCGTTTCGGTATCTACAGTTTCACGCGTTCTCAATAACAACCCCAACGTGTCTGCAAAATCGCTAGAGCGTATAAATGCCGTTATAGAAAAGTATAATTTCACTCCAAGCTCACTGGCACGTGCAATGATCAGCAATAAAACCGGAACACTCGGCGTTGTTATGCCAGATATAACCAATCCTTACTTTTCATCCCTGTTTCTCGAAATTCAGAGGTTTGCGCTCGATTACAAGTACTCGATCATCTTGTGCAACACATTATACGGCGGTTCGTCACACGGTGTAGCAAGTCCGATCAATGAGCTTCAGTACTTTCAGATGATGCTTGATAAAAAAGTGGATGGAGTTATAATCACCGGCGGTGAAATCGATAGGGATATTGTCTCTGATGAGTATGTAAATGCACTGAATAATCTGAACCAAAGCGTACCTGTAGTAGTTATCGGACAAACAATAGAAAACTGCAAATGCGTCTTTATTAATAGAAACCTGAGTGGAGGAATCTCCCCGCTTATTCACCATTTGCTCGCGCTGGGCCGGAAGCGGATAGGCTTTGTCGGTGGTGAGGAAGGCATAAAAGCCACTACGGCCAGATGTGAAGCTTACAGGCAGACACTCCAGAATTTTTCCATACCATACGATCCCTCTATTGTAGCTTTGTCAAATTATTATTATCCCGATGGATATAAAGCCATGATGAGCATACTGGATAACGACAGTCCCAATCCTACGGCAGTAATCGCTATCAATGACATGGTCGCGGTCGGATCGATACGCGCCATTAACGATAAAGGCCTGCGTGTTCCAGAAGACATATCCGTTGTAAGCAGCGACCAGTTCTACGAAAGCGAATACACTACTCCGCGCCTTACAACTCTCGATCAGCAAAACAGCCACCTTGGACGCCTTTCGATAATGGGTCTTATTAGCTTGATGAATGGCGTCAGCGACACCATAAATATCTCTCACAGTCCAAGCCTTATTATACGTGAATCCTGCGGAGCCCAGCTCAAACATCATTTTGACAAATGATATGCAAAGATTTCCCGCGGTTTCATGGTAAGATTCCTCGAGTATGCCAGGCAAAATTTTAATCTATGTCGCAACAGGTGATTTCTATGGATAGCAAATTTAAAGAACAGCTCCTTGAAACAGGACTGATCCATATGCCGCTCCAGGCGGATTTGTCAAAGTCGGTGGGAAAAAGACTTCTTAAAAAAAACGTACTGGAAAGTGCTGCACTCTGGAATGGTAAGGATATGGAATGCTGGACCACACGCGGAAGAGGGCACATCGAATGCAATGGAAAAGGAAGCCTTGGGATCATTGTTCCTTCCCGTTCGGATTCCTGGCCGGAGGGGTGTCCGGACGATGGAGATTACTGTTCGTTTGGTCAGCTCGAAGCCATACTGAACGTAGCCAACGCCGACTGGTCCAGGTATAACAGGCTTTATATCAAAATCTTGCCCGACTGCAATGGCATGCACAATCCAATGATCAATATAAGGCTTCGCAACAACGGTAAAATAAAGATCCCTGACATTTATGAGCGCGAAGGCTATCATCTCGTACATCTTAAAAACCATGTCTGGAACGAATGCGTTTGGGAATTTCCCGATCTTCCAAGAGACTGCATAACAAGTCTGACCTTTGAGGTGCACAGTTATGGTTTGGAAATATCAATGGATGTCAATGCGAAGTATTACATCTGTGATATCCGTCTTGAATCGGTGGACAGGCCCGACAATACCATCGGATGGCAGTTGCTGGAAAACTCTGCCGCCTATTCGACCGAAGGCTACTGGACGAATGGCAGGAAGACCGCAATCGCAAACATTTCCGCTGAAACCTTCCTCATCTGCAATGATGACAGCAACGAGACGGTTTTTTCCGGGAAGGTGCAACATATCAGCAATAATAAGGGAAGCTTTTCGCTCCTGGATTTTACACCCGTCAGCACGCAGGGCAATTACCGCATTGAAGCCGGTCAATTTATAAGCGGCAGCTTCAGGATATCTGACACACCGCTTGAAGAATGTGTATGGAAAATAATTAATTTTCTATATTGTGAACGTTGCGGGTATCCTGTTGGAGGAGGACACGGTACATGCCACGGAGACATCATCGCCAGGCATAACGGACTTATGCTCGCATATACCGGCGGCTGGCATGATGCGGGAGACATGTCGCAGCAGACGGCACAGACGGCTGAAGTAGTTCATGCGCTTCTGGAAATGGCGGATAAAGTAAAGAATGACCGCTTGCTATACAACCGTTTGATCGAAGAAGCTGCCTGGGGTATGGATTTTGTCTTGAGGATGCGCTTCGGCGATGGCTACCGTGCAACGAGCGCAGGTATATGCAGATGGAGCAACGGCCTTATCGGCGATATGGATGATACTCAGGCAAGAGTACACAACCATGCATTTGAAAATTTCCTGATGTCCGGAATCGAAGCATACGCATCCAGCATCTTCAGTAAGAAGGATCCCGAACTTGCGTGGAAATGTCTTGACGCTGCAAAGGAAGACTACGGTTTTGCAGCAGCAGGATTTAAGGAAAAAGGAATGGAACTCCCTGTCTTTTTTGAACATACCTACAGCTCAGGGCTCTCGCAGTACTGGGCAACACAAAGCTGGGCGGCTTCAATGATATTTTCAGCTACAGGCGACAGGTATTATGCAAAAGAAGCGGAAGACTCCGGGAACAAATTGCTTGAATGCCAGGAAACAGGCAATCCTGAAATACCGCTAAAAGGGTTTTTCTACCGGACTCCTGAAAAAAAGTCCATCGTGCATTTCAATCATCAGTCCAGAGACCAGGTATTCATGCAGGCGCTTGAAGCATTATGCCGCACGCAGCCCGAGAATGCCGGACACTCAGCATGGGAAAACTCAATGCTCCTGTTCGGAGCATATATCAAATCCATCATGCAGTACAGCGAACCGTACGGTCTCATCCCGGCCGGAATCCACTGCATGGATGAATGTGATGACAGCGGCACATTTCCCCTCCTCCACCTCATGACCACGCACGAAAACGAAAAGGATAATTACAGACAACAGCTGGAAAACAGTATAAAACTCAATGATAAGTATTACATACGCTGTTTCCCCGTCTGGTTCTCATTCAGAGGAAACACCGCCGTACATCTTTCAACGGGCAAGGCGGCGTCAATAATAGGCGGGTATTTCTGCGATCGGGAGCTTATTGAAATCGCACGCGAACAGATATACTGGACACTCGGCAAAAATCCTTTCGGGCAGTCGCTCGTTTACGGGGCAGGCAACAACTACGCCCAGCAGTATGGTGCGCTGAACGGCGAAATGGTCGGCAGCATACCTGTCGGGATCGAAACGAGGGGAAATGAGGACATACCGTTCTGGCCCATGGAAAACAATGCGACCTACAAGGAGGTATGGACGACCTCCGCAGCCCGTTGGCTCTTGGTGGCCAGTGATATTTACCAGTCCTGAAGGCACTTTATGTAAAGATAGTTTTAAAGAATTTAAAAAATCATTATGAAAAAACAGTATAAAAGGAGACTTATATTATGAAAATTTCCTATGATCAATTTGCAAAAATGGTTGATGCAAGCGCTCTTAAGATTGACACATCCTATGACGATTTTAACGCGTTGGTTGCCGCCTGCAAAAAGTACAGCTTCGGATGCTGCTTTATCTGGCCTGCATTTTCTGCAGAGCTTGGTGAAGCCCTGAAAGGTACGGTAACTCAATTTGGTACTTCTCTATCGTTCCCGTCCGGTCAGGAACCCACGGAGATAAAGGTGCATCAGGCAAGATATTTTACAAGCCTTGGAGCCGAACAGGTTGATATGGTAATGAATGTCGGTTTTCTGAAAAGCGGAAGATATGATAAAGTGAAAGAAGATATTGCAGCTGTCAGAGAAGCGACAAAGTATACCTCTCTTAAAGTAATTATTGAAGCCATGCTTCTTACGGATGAAGAAATTATTAAAGCTTGCAGGATCGTTGCGGACTGCGGAGCAAACTATGTAAAAAGCGGCACAGGGTTTTCCGCTTCACCCACTACCATGCATCATATAGCCGTAATGAAAATGGCAGTTGGAAACCGCTGCAAGATCAAGGCGGCCGGAGGTGTAAGGACACTTGATACGCTGGTGAAGATGCATGCTTTAGGTGTAACACAGTTTGGAATCGGATACAAGAGCGCGATTGATATTGCGCAAGAAGCGCTGAAATGCAAGGACGGCATAGAGATTCCTGATTTAAAGCCGGAGGATTATTTATAATGTATTAATTCAAAAAAAAATTATCATTTGCGCGATAATTTAATCTGCAAATCACGCTTTGCAGAAAGATTTTTATAACTCTGCACGTTTCAATGTGGAGAGAGATATGCCCACCGCCGGAAAGGTACCGGCTACCCATAGAGGCGGGTGAGATCTGCCGCCTCGTTATATTCAATCTATATTATTCACCCCCAAGATTAAAAATATACATTTATGAAGAAGGATAAAATATGAGGATAACAGTTACAAATAGTCTTGAAAGATTTTATACTGAATCTGCTGATCGCATTGCATTACAAATAAGAGAAAATCCCGGATCACTTGTCGGACTTGCAACCGGGCGAACGACCGGAGGCATCCACAAAGCACTTGCAAATCTTTATATGGAAAGGCCGTTTGACACTTCGCATGTTACCGTTTTCGGTATGGATGAAGTGACCAATATGAGCAGGGAGTGCAAGGCAAGCTGTTATTACCTGCTTCTGCATCAAGTAGTCGAGCCGCTTGATATCCCTCTTCAGCATTTCATAATGCCCGATCCATATGCAAAAGATTTTAAGACGGAATGCACAAACTTTGAAAAAAGGGTAAGCAGGAACAATACCGCAGACCTGCAGATACTTGGAATCGGAGAAAACGGGCATCTTGGGTTCAACCAACCCGGGACCCCCTTCGGAAGCACCACATGGCTCTCTTATATGGATGATTCTCTTGACGAACGTCTCCGCAAGGAAAACAATATCGCTGAAAATGTAAAGATGGGCGGTTTTACGCTTGGGATCAAAAACTTAATGTGGAGTAAAAAAATCATTCTTGCAGCAAATGGAAAAAGTAAAGCAAGTATTGTGGAGAAAGCCCTGTTCGGCCCAATCTCTGAGGATGTTCCTGCAACTGTACTTCAGCTTCATCCAGACTGTGAGTTTATCCTTGACCCGGAAGCCGCCATGTACATAGGCAAATATCTTTGACACCACAAATACTGCGTTATGATGAGGAGATGATGGTATGGGTTATAAGGAAACTTTACTGCGTCCTGTCAAAATTGGAAACAGATTGTGTGAAAACCGTTTTTTTGCACAGTCTATGGAATGCGTTGACGCAGATTCAAATGGCAATCCTACCGATTTAACTTATTCGAGATATGAGAACCTGTTCAAAGGGCGTTTTGCATTTATAGATCTCGAGGCAATAACGGTTACGAACGAGAGTCGGGCAAGAAAAACACAGCTTGAGATCATGCCGGGAAATGTAAAGGCACTGGAGAAATTCGTAAAGAGGATGAAGGAAGTAAATCCAAACGCGATCTTTGTTTTCCAGCTTACCCATTCCGGGGAAATAAGCAATCCTGAATTTTCCAGGCGCGTTACAGTCAAACCGGTCTATGGTTTGGAAGGTCATCTGCTCTCGGAAGAAGAGGTCGGGCATATTATGGACCAATTCTCCGAAGCTGCAAAGATCGCCCAGGCCGTGGGAGCAGACGGGATCGATATGAAACTCTGCCACGGGTATCTCGGCACGCAGATCCTGAGGCCTTATAACGACCGCAAGTGGAAGTACGGCGGATCGTGGGAAAATCGTGCGCAGTTTGCCTATGATTTACTGGAACGTATTCAAAAAGCAACGAATTACGACAGGAATTTTATTATAGGCTCCAAGATTTCCATGTGGGAAGCCTTCCCCGGTGGTTTTGGCTCAGCGGGACCGGACTCGCCCCTTATGGATATGACTGAGCCCCTGGATTTGCTCAAGGGTCTTGAGGAACGCGGTGCCTGTTATTTTGTCGAGTCCCTTGGGAACGTCCACTGCAGTATGGAATTTATGGAGGCCGGACGTGACGATCCATACCTTTCCTATTTGCATATGTATTTCTCGAAACTGATGAAAGACAATCTGAGACCAGAAACTGTAGTAGTTGGTTCACATTTCTCCTCATTCCGCGGGACAAAAAATAAACTGTTGAGTATCAAGCCTGAGAAATCATCCATGTTTGCAATGGGGTCACGTTGTATTGAGGACGGGATGATGGATATGATTGGCCTTGGACGTCAATCCTT
>JAEWQC010000103.1 GCA_023399355.1 Bacillota bacterium
TCAGAAATGGATTGTATTGCAGTGAAGCAATATTTCATGCTTTTAACGAGGTCTATCAATTAGGCTTTCCCGAAAACTTTTATAAAATTTCTACAGCGTTCGGTACCGGTTTTGGAGAAGCAAAATGCAGCTGTGGGTCTGTCACCGGCGGTGTGCTGGTTTTAAGCCTGATTACCGGGCGGAATTATAACTATGAATCCGAAAGATTGTCTTTTACACTGGTAAATGAGCTTCATAACCGTTTCAAGGAAAAACACAGAGCTATTTGCTGCCGTGTTTTAACGAAGAACGTCGAGTGGGGTTCGGCTGAGCATAAGATTTTGTGTGAAGACTATGTAATAGATGCGGCAGTGATTACAGATGATATCATAAAGAGGGATTTAAGAGAATTCTTGCCCCATATTGATATGATAAAATAAGCGGATTTATCGCATTTACGGCATATGGGTTTCCCTGTATGCTGTTGCGGAAGTGTTATAGTACTTTCTGAATAGCCGACTAATTCACACAGTCAAAGCCGTATTTCGGTGCAATTCCGGTGATATTCAAATTCGTCTGTTCCAGAAAATTGACCGCCTTTTCAAGCCGGACTCCATTAATGAAAGATTTTTTTAATGTTGCAAGAACTGTTTTTTATGTCAACAGAATTGCAAATAAGAACTTCAAGGAAATCAAGAAGCTTCTAAAGCGATATGGCTATAAAAAAATATGGAGTAAAGGGGTATTCTCTATTTATGGCGATTTGAGACCGCTGGCGGTAGAAGCAGGATTTGGAAAATGGTCTGAAAGCGGATTAATTGCAAACGAAAAATACGGGACTGATTTTTTAATAACAGCATTATTTTACAAGGAACAAATAAGCAAATAGAGGGTTATCATTCGAAAGTTTCTGTTTTACTTCATGCTATTATGATATAATTTGTCATTTACAAGTACCATTCCCAAATGAAATATTTCACTCAATAATCAGAGGTCCGGCGAATCCTATGAATTTGATGGAATTCGGAAAAAACGGACACAGGGGCAGCGATATTAGTCCTGGCTGTAAGCATCTGAAGAGTAAGCCGAACAGATCCAGGAGATCATCATTTCAAACAAGTAAAGTCTCACAGGACTTTTCTCTGATTTGATGGATACCGGAGTAAACCGCATTAATAAAAAAGGAGAAATTATGCATGAATGGGCAGGGGAAGAATGAAAGGGCATCATTCATATAACATAACAAAAGCGCACATAAAATGAGTAAAATAATGTTAAAAAATGAAAAGTAAAGTTGACAAAAGTCGTATAATTGTATACTATACTTCTATAAATTAGCAATAAAGTGTAATGCTAACAAGGAGGAGCTAATATGGCAAACTTTCAAAACGTTATTCCACAAGACATATCTCCAAGTGAAGGCGAAAATACTATAAAACAATACCATTGTACTCATTTGCATTCCAAATTATTAGGGCTAAAAGCGGATGGACTTTTAGCTATAACAAACAAGCGAGTTATTTTTCATGCGAAAGGATCTTCATTGGCAGGAACGAGTATTGTTCAAAGTGAAATACCAATGGAAGACGTCTCAGGAATTAGTGTTTATAAGGGAAACTATTTTAGCATAAAACACTTCATTCTGGGAATTTTTGTAATGATAGTATTTCAAGTTGTTTTTTTTCTTTTGAGTGGAATTATTACAATAAACAACTACAATTCTGCATCCGGAGTATATTGGTTCTTTGGAATAGCTACAGCATGTGTGTCTCCTTTTATTCCTCATAAATATATTTGGAAAACTGTTCTTGGAGGTATTTCCATACTATCTTTCCTATGTATTAGTGGAACATCCATTCTTGGTGGTTTTTCTTCAAACATGATGACTTATGGTGGCAGCAATAATTCCTGGGTAATCATACTTGCCATAGCAGCTTTAATCTATACAATCATAGAATTGTTTTTATTTGCAAGAAGACTTACTATGTCATTGGGAATTGGATCAAAAGGTGGAGCCAGTGTCCCAATTTACATATCAGGCGTAAGTTCCTTAACATCATCAAATGCAGCCGCGCCTAAAGCGCTTGAATCTGAGCCGACACCAGAAACAGAGATCATGATTAAAGAATTAGGTGCTGTTGTTATTGATATCCAGACGCTTGGTGACCTTGGAATAGAGAAGTGGAAAGTAAAGTAATCCGAAAGGAGGGAAAAGCAGTGAATGACGATTTTATTTTTAGCCTTTCCGGCGAGGATGAGCATATTGTAAAAACATATGAATGTACCATAATTAAAAAGCTCTTCTTTGGTAAATCGAAGGGGATGCTGACAGTAACCAATCGAAGAGTATTGTATTATGCTTCCGGGAAATCTGCTAAAGGGAATAGCATAATATTAAAAGAAATGCCGATAGATGATGTTTCCGGCATCAGTTCCAGCATGTCTGCCTCAATTAATTGGTTAGCGATGATATTGTTTAGTTTGGCCCTTCTTTTATTTTCATATTTTTTTAAAGCGGTTTTGCCAAAGTTTTTTTCACATTGGTTATTAGGCCTTGTGTTTATTTTGCCATATATTATTTATTTGCTTTACGAGAAGAACATATTAAGTACAGAAATAAAAAACATTGCGGTTGATAGACTAAAACCTATAACAAATAATATTAATGTAAATAGTATATCACCCCAAAAGGGAAGAAAAATTGTTTATTACCTTCTGATTTACGGCATCTATGTATTATCAGTAAACATTTTTAGCGGTTCAGCATCATTTTTGAGATTAGCGGTGTATATCCTGATTTATTTTTTACTATTTGGAATAGAAAGAGTTTTCTCTTTGATGATATTTTCCAAGACATCTAAAGGAACGGGTATTTATTTGTCAGGAGTCGGAAACATTTTTAGTTTGTTCTCAAAGGATTCTACAGCCGCAGATACAATGTCTGGAGCTCCCGCAAAAGATGCCGAGCAATTGATAAAGGAACTTGGCGCCCTAATTACGGATTTGAAGTTAATGGGCAATTTGGCAATCGGCAAGTGGTGATTTTTATGGGCTGCTGCATTTCCCATAAGAATATTTGCCGGGCGGGAATGATAAACAAGAAACGTTCCTGTATGGGGCATGAAAATGATTTAATTCAGATGAAAGGGAAAAATTATGTTGGAAGACCTTATTAATAAACTAATCAAACTTGGTAAATCTGTTGATTTCATTCAAGGAGCGACTTTGGATCAGATAGAAAACTTTGAAAAGGAGAATAAGATTAGCCTCCCAATTGAATACAAGCAATGGCTAATGTTTACAAACGGTGGAGAACTGTTTATACCAGGGACGACTATGTTTGGGATATATAACGACCAATCTCAGACATATTATGGGCAATTAATCTATAAAAAAGGGATTGATTCTAAATATAAAATGCTTTCAATTCCAGATAACCTGCTTGTTATTGGTCGAATGAATTTCGGAGATTTGATTTGCATCGATATAACTGGAAATGATTTTGTTCTTCAGTGGGATCATGAAAATGCAGAAGAATATAACAGATGGATATCATTTAGTGAATGGTTATCTGAAAGCATTGACGATTATTTAATGTATTTGGATAACAGCCATGAGTAAAATTTTATCAAAAGAAGAGAAACGGCAACTTACAAATGAAAGACAAGCTGCTGTTCGGAAGGCATGGAATGAAGAAGTGGATCTCGTTTCCAAGGGAAAGGGGACGAGAGACTGGTCTGAAGCTGAACAAAAACAAATATTGTCTGAACATGGCCGGGCGCAAGGATATGAGGGCCATCATATGAAATCCGTCAGCGCATATCCGGAGTTTGCAGGAGATTCGAAGAACATACAATTTTTAACAAATTATGAACACATTGATGGTGCACATTTAGGAAATACACATAATATTACAAATGGCTATTATGACCCAGAGACGCACCAAATGCAAAATTTTGATGGCGATGAACTCAAGCCAGTTCCAGTACACGATTTATCCTGCAATTTAGCACAGGATAATAAGAAAAATGAGGGAGAAGCCGCAAGCGAAGGAGAAGCCGCAAGCGAGGGAGAAGCCGCAAGCGA